>CAYZYB010001200.1:0-2202 GCA_964481505.1 uncultured Planctomycetaceae bacterium
ACGTCAACGATTCCATTCGGGCGGATGTGGTGAAAGAACTGGAACGCGGCAAAGCTCGCGAACACCTCATTCAACTCGTCCGCGAAGTGGGTACGCTGGAATCCGACGAAGCAACGCAGATCTTCGGGGAATCACTGCCGGCGGGACTGAAGGTTCGATAGCAAACAGACGCCGTGACTCTTCAACTTTGCAAAGGAGTCGCTCGGCGTCACACGAGCTATTTTTTACCCAGGCAATAGAGGTATTCCTGTCGCGCGCCGTTTTCTTTGTGCGACACTCGCATGTAAATTCGGCTTCCGCAGATCGTTGGCGTAGCGAAGACACTTTCGCCAAGTTTGTTTGTCGCCAGTTTCTCAGAACCTTTCGGTGACACCTTCAGCACAAACGTCTGCCCTTCTTCGTTGGTCGCAAACAGAAGATCGCCAACAAGTACGGGAGAACTGCTGAAGGTTCCGGCGAGACGAACTTTCCAGGCTTCCTTACCAGTCGCACTGTCGCGGCAGGTCGCGATTCCGGCATCCAGAACTGCGTAAATATAGCCGTCTTTCTGAAGCATAGATGGAACGTAGGTACGGACTGTGTTTTCCCAAACGATCTTTCCGGAACCATCTGCAGCCACCGCGGAAATATGATTTTTCGGGTAGCCGCCGCTTGTGAAGATGTGCTTGCCGTCAGTGACCGTTGTCGTCACGCATTCTGTTGTTGAGCCTTTAACCTCCCAGTACTCATCTCCGGTCAGCGGATTCAGGCTGGTGACAAGATCACATCCGGTGAACAGTAGCTGATCTTTCCCGGCGGCATGCAACACCACGGGCGAGGCGTAATTCGGTTTCGACGGACGGTCCCGTTTCCACACGATGTCACCGTTGGATCGCTTCATTGCGACAATCGCTCCGCCACCTTTGTTGTCCGCGGAAACGATCACGAGATCCTGATAGAGCAACGGCGACGATCCATAACCCTGGTGAACGACGTAGTCGCTGATCTTTGTTTGCCAGATCTGTTTTCCGTTTCGATTCAGAGCTGAGGTGTAGACAGCTTTGTTGTTGAGGAAGTTGACGAACAGCAACTTCCCGTCGCAAGCCACAGTCGACGAGGCCAGTGACGCTTTCGCATTGCCACTTTCACGCTTCGATTTTGATTTAGGGAACCCGCCGGTGTGAACGGGGGTGCTCCAGAGCTTTCGCCCCGACTGACGATCAAGGCACAGCACCGCCTGCACTTTAGATTTCGAATCGGCTGTTGGCAGAAAGATCTGATCACCGACAACAGTCGCCGAACCATGTCCACGACCTGGCACGGCAACCTTCCACAACACATTTTCCGACGCCGACCAGGTCGTTGGCGGGGTCTGGTCAGAAGAGGCGATACCAGTACGGTCAGGACCGCGCCACCACGGCCAGTCTGCCGAACCCACATCAATGTTCGAAACAGCACCCAGCGGCTCGGCGCCATGAGAAATGCCAGCACAGCACAAACAAAGAAAACTAAAAGCAAGCATTGAGGGTCGCATGGTGGACTTTCGTATTTGGTATTCAAGGCGGGAAATTCGCAGAGCTCCACTGATACCACAAGGCAATCGTAGGTCGATTTCATTCCTGCAGGTACGAGTTTTACGTGAAACTTGCTCTGGTCAAGTGGTTGCCCATTCTTGTGTCCCAGATTGGAACCATCGCGATGCTTGCGAACGGCTACTTTGAATTTTTGCCACACCTTGTGGATCTGGAAGACCCTCGTAAAGGCCGCGCCATTAATCATCTGCTGATTGATATGGTGGCACTCCTGCTTTGCAGGCACAATCGGCGGCGCAAATACCTGAGCCGACATCGAACGCTCGTGCGCTGACTTTGCAAAACTCATCAAGGATGGTTCGCACAGTTCCTCGAACTGCCTCACGTTGTGCCTTCTCACGACACGCTTGCTCACGTGTTTCGTCTTCTGGACACCAAACAACCGCAGCACTGATTGGCGGCGTGGGGCGAACATCTGCAGTTAAGTCTAAATAGATCCTCGCGAAATTGAGAGCGCGGTTTCAGAATTCAGCTTGCCCTGCTTACTTACAGCGAGAGACGCAACACAACGACACCCCTTAAATACCTGCACCAAAGTCGCTTCGAGTTTCTACCCGGACTGATAGTGTTCTCGAACACAGGTTTCACGACGCTCCTTTTTTTTTTCGGGGCCTGTCCAAAAATGTGAGTC
>CAYZYB010001201.1:0-2201 GCA_964481505.1 uncultured Planctomycetaceae bacterium
CTCTTAAAGAACGTGAAATCGACTTCCAGGTCCAGATGCGTGGTCCCGTTGTCAGAACTGAAGACGATCAGCGTGTTATCCGCCAGGTTGAGTTCATCCAGAAGATTGAGAACGTTGCCGATGTAGCGGTCCATACGAGTAATCATCGCTGCATAGGCGGCTCGCGGCGTAAAGTGTGGCGTATAGCCGTAACCTTTTTGCTTTGTGAACGGCGGGTCTTTCCAGCCAAGGTCAAGGTACGGCTTCAACTCATCATCAGGAACATGCAAGGCAACATGAGGAATCACCGTCGGGTAGTAGCAGAGAAACGGTTTGTCCTTATTGCCGCGAATGAACTTCAGAACCTCTGCGTTGATGCGGTCTGGCGCGTAATCTGTCCCCTTGAACTGTTCGTAATTTTTCGGATCAGATCGGTCATCACCCTTCTGGAAATTTGCATGTCCGTAGACCGCGGGATTGTTGTCCAGTTCGACAACACCACTGTCACTTCGCAAATAAGACGGGTAATAACTGTGAGCGTGCGACTGGCAAAGGTAACCGAAGAATCGATGAAAGCCCTGGCGATTCGGATGGCCGCTGGAATCCGGTCCGCCGAGCCCCCATTTTCCGAAGCCGCCGGTGATGTAACCCTCTTCCTGCATGAGTTCACCCAGAGTGACTTCTTCGTCCAGAATCGGTTCCTGACCTTCCGGTGGTCGTGCTTTGTTACTGCGAATGTACGCATGTCCAGGATGCTTACCCGTCATCAGCACACAGCGTGACGGTGCGCAGACAGCGTTTCCGCAATAATGCTGCGTCAGCTTCATGCCTTCATCCGCCAGCCGATCAAGATTCGGTGTCTTGATCAGCTGCTGGCCGAACGATCCGGTTTCTCGATAGCCAAGGTCGTCGGCGAGAATAAAAATCACATTCGGCCGGTCTGCGGCAACAAAGCTCGACGGCAGCACGTACAAGGCAGTCAGAATCAACAATGCAGAAAATCGAACTTGCTTCACAGCGTTTCTCCAGTCAGGTGGGCGAGTTGCATCAACGAGGGGATGCTATGCTAACGTCAAGCACCAGCGTGTCGAGCTAACAGCCTGTCTGACTCCGAAAACTGAGCCGCAGGATGCCAGCCTCATGGCCTCAGGCCAGCGTATCAATTAACGTGTTGATTTTTTCCTTAAGCCGCTGTCCCTTGGCTTCTTTCATGATCTCACGAAGATATTTCAATGCCGAATCCGGATTCCGCTTTGCCATCAATTTGGCCTTTTGGAATCGGATCTTCCAGACCTCGCCTTCCATCATCTTCTGAGCATCTTTGTTGCGTTCTTCAGTGGCGGCCAGATCCAGCTGCTTCGTTAAGGCGTCCAGCAATTGTGTTTTTTCGGCAGCCGGCAGCTGGCATTCGTCAATTTCTGCAACGACGCGTTCGTACTGCTCGATCACTTTCGTGATGTGATCAAACGCGATTTCGCAGCTCCGCATCACGCTTGACTGCAGCGCTTCGCGGAATTCGCGTGTCGCCTGAGCGTTCGCGGCTCGGCTGGATTCTTTTTCGAACAGATAGGTTGCCTGAAGCCGTGCCGTCATGCGTGCTCGCTCTTCACTAAGCCGCCGCTTTTCTGAAATCGAATCAGTGGCCGTGCGGCGAGCTTTCTTCAGCTGACGTCGTTCTGCGATTCGATGCAGTGCTTCAGGAGCATATTGAGCGGTCAACCGAATGATCAGGGTGAATCCGCCAACGACAACGCTAACGGCCAACAGAATCATCCCCAGCGTCAGGATACCATTGCGGAATGTGTGCCAGCGAAATCCCTGAACACGTTCTCCCAGTGCGTAGATCACCACCAGGAACAGCAGGACGAACAATAGCCCAAACAACCCAATGCTGACGTTGCCCAGATGTTTGGCATCGTCATCACGGAGCTTGGTGAAGTCGGAATAATCGTCAGGCATTGGTCATGCGACCGGCAATTTCAGATTTCGAAATTTGAGATCTCAAATCAGGCGAAGTAACTGGCGCCGCGGCTAATCCAAATCGTACTTCGAAACAATGGTGTCTTCTTTGATGCGTTCGAGCGTGCGTTCGAAGTTACTCAGAATATCCTGAATCAAACGGTCCTTCATCACTTCCGGAATCGAAGACGACTTCGCCTTATCCAAAGCAACCGCGGCGGATTCATACGCCTTCTGCAAATCATCATTTCGCGAATCCAGGC
>CAYZYB010001202.1:0-2200 GCA_964481505.1 uncultured Planctomycetaceae bacterium
TATGAATCGTCGTAATATGAATCGTCGTAATATGAATCGTCGTAATATGAATCGTAATACGGGTCATAGCCATCATCTGAACTTCCGCCGCTGCTTCCTTCGTAGTACTGACTGTAGCCGTAACTATACTGCCAGTAGCTACCTGGGTAGTCTGTTGAGCCCATGTATTGGGCTTCATAATAATCACTGCCTCCGTCACCGTGACCATCGTAGTAGCCGTGAACGAATCCGCTAACGAAGTCAGCATCTGTGGAATCCGAATAGTCAGCGTACCCATATCCGTAATAGCCATCGTCATAGCCGGTGTTGTACCCTGCATCATATCCCGCGTTATAAGAAGCTTCTCCACCAGTCGACGTTCCACTGTCACCAGGATCTCCATCAGGAGGATCGTCACCTGCGTCATCGGTCGGGGCGGCCCCTTCTACCTCCAGAATTCCGACTTCTTTGGTCAGGCGATGTCCGGAGGAATCGTATGTGTATTTTGTGACTCGCGCCATGCGATCACGATGCCGCAGCACCCTGCCAAAGTCATCGTGTTCCCAGGTTTCGTAGGTTTCGTCTCCATACGTTGTCTTGTTGATGTTGCGAAAGAGGCTGCTGCCTGTACCGGTGTATTCCAGCGTCCTGGAAACACCTCGATCATCTGTAATGACAGACGGTGTTCCGGTTAGAGAGACGGAGTTTCCAATCAGAAATTCTTCGCCGCGGTCGAGCCCCTGTGACACAATTGAAGTCTGAACATTGAGGTAGGCCATGTCTTCCACAACCTGCTCCTCTCCATGAAACTCCCAACCGTTTTTGTGATATTGGACACTCCCTGTGCCACTGACTTGTTTAAGGATTCCTTCTCCTTCGTAGATGCGAGCATTCGGAAACAATCCAAACGCCAGATAAACCACTTCATCGTTGCCGTTGGTCACGTAGCGAACCAGCTGCGACGCCTGATTAAAGATCTGTAGTTGATCGCCCCATGTTGGTGTGCTCCAGAAGACATTCTTGCGCAGATGGTTGCCCGATGCCTTGGGGTCAAAAATCGAGAGATTCTCCAAAGCCATTGCGGAGTACACCGCATTTGTTGCCATGCTCCAGTTGAAGGTGCTTTGTGTGCCATCCGGATGTGAGACGGAAGTGAGTCGGCCATCAGTGTAGGCGTAATCGACACTTCCCCATGTTGGCACGGAAATTTGACTGACTGCCCAGCGACCGCTCATTTGATCAGCGTGATAGCTGAACGTCAACGTTACCCCATTGTCGCCGGTCACAGTGTCAATCTGCCAATGACGATCCGGAGCTTCCGTCAGTTCCTGCTCGGTCCACGTCTTGTATGTAATCGTTGTGCCGCTTCCATCTTCGGCCTCCATACGCGCAAGGCGACCGGCGTACCCCCCGTTATCTACTTCGATCACGTCGAAGAAAAACTTCCCTCCGGACGGCACTTGATACAGCACTTTCGCCACATTGTTCTCCTCTGCTGTTTCTTCTCCCGTTTCTTCGTTGTAACCGCCGTACGCATAATCGTTCGGCACCACAACGTTGCCGTCGAAGCCATAAAATTCGGTTAGATTTACCATTTGCGGGTACAGGCGATTGGGGTCGAAAATCTCTGCTGCTCTGAGGTTGACAGATCCGTAACTGTCGAATCGAAGCTTGATATCGTAGTTGCAGAAAAAACCCGGCCCAAAACTGCTGACTTCCGCCATATCTCGCGAACGCAGAATTCGTGACACGGTGGCAGTCGACCATGGATTCCCACCAGGAATCTTGAAATCGCTGGCGTCATAGACATAGCTAAATGTTGCGTTGTCGATTACCGAAGCGACCGTCGAAATCGTACCACTTGGCGTACCGGGACGTGTCGTATTGGGGTACGTCGACGGCAAACTGTTGATCCCGGTGATGGGCGTTGGTCGCACCGGGCCATAGGTCGTGACCCCAGTGCCGTCGTCGGTACACGCGCCTCCGCTGCAACTGCCCCCTCCTGCCCCGCTGGAATATGGGCAAATCGTGGCGTCCATCCAACCGGGAAAGTTGTTGCTGCACCATTTGATCGGGCGATCACTGGATACTGCCTGAGCGAAATACGTTGGGACGATTCCCGTTGTGTCAGCTGTTTGCCCCACATCGGCAGATAGCTGAACGCCCGCCAAAGTCGACACAACCACGGCTGTGGTGAGGAGCATAAATCGTGGCATATGAG
>CAYZYB010001203.1:0-2200 GCA_964481505.1 uncultured Planctomycetaceae bacterium
TTGCGGACGAAACTGCCCACTCCGTAGACATCTGTGGCAGGGTTAGATCGAGTGAATGTGACCCACAGAAAGTTTGCCAGCGACGCGCTGCAAAACTCTGCGTCATCGCAGAGCACGACTAATGGAAATGCGTTGATCGCGGCATCAAGGGAAATCGACTTGCAAAACGTTTCTGCAGCACCATCCTCTTCGCGTGGTCCCACTGACCACTTCGGTGCACTCACGGCGAGTACTCCAGGAAAGCAGAGAGAGGCCTTTGAGAATCCTTCGGGCAGAGTCAGATTTGCCGGGATTTCGACCGGCAGTTCTCGTTTCGGATTTCCGGCCGCTGCGATCACGAGCTTGGAACCTTCGTTGAGGCCGCTGCCTGTGTAGTCGAGCGTGTCGATGGTCGTCTGCGTTTGGAAATGCAGGTCTCGTGAAAGATCAATTCGCCGCAGAACGTGGCAGAAGAACGTTTCAACATCATTGATGTCCAGTGACCGATCGTCTTCATGAGCTGCAATGATGAGATATTTGGCCAGTGAAAGCTGTCCCTGACCGAGTATGGCATTGGCATTAGTCAACAGTTCCATGGGCTGCGGTTCCTTCGCGTAAGGAACGTAGCGTTCACTGCCAATGGCCAGTAACAGCGGATGGACGCCGGACTCATCCACTGCATGCACTGCGTGAACGCCCGGCAAGACTGTTGGGATGGCGGGCCCTGTGAGTTCATGAATCAGCTCACCAAAGACGGTGTCTTCCTGCGGTGGTCGACCAACTACGGTGAACGGCCAGATCGCATCGTTTCGGTGATACACTTTATCGACGTTCACGACAGGGAAGTTATGAGCAAGGCTGTAGTATCCGAGGTGATCACCGAAGGGGCCTTCGGGAAGTTGTTCCGGTGCGATGGTGCCGCTAATGCAAAAGTCGGCTTCCGCACAAATCATAGGCGCGTCCTGTTGTCGTATCATTCGAACAGCGCGGCGAGACAGCGCTCCTGCAAACGCGACTTCAGGAATTCCGTCGGGGAGCGGCATGACCGCGGCAACTGCCATTGATGGCGGGCCGCCGACGAAGATGTTGACTCGCAGCGGTTCTCCTTTTGCAATCGCGGCTGCATGATGCAGCCCAATGCTCCGGTGAATCTGGTAGTGCAGCCCAATCTGTTGGTTAGGCTGGTATTGATTGCCGCCGAGTTGAACTCGGTACATTCCGAGGTTGGAATGAATGTAGCCAGGACGATCCGGATGCTCTGTGTAGACCTCCGGCAGCGTGACAAACGCTCCACCGTCCATGGGCCAGCACTTAAGTTGCGGCAGTTTTTCGATCGTCGTCTGTCGTTCCATAACCGGACCGAACGAACGCTTTGCCGGTCTCATTGAAATCAGCGTTCGCAAAACTGAAGGAATCTGTAACGGCGATCGCAGCAGTTGAGTGGGATCTTTTTTTAGCTTGATGAGTGTTTCCACACCGCGGAGAGCGTCACGAAACATAAATCGCGCCCGCTCCATCGTTCCGAACAGATTACTGACCATCGGAAACTGACAGTCTTTGACGTTCTCAAACAGAATGGCCGGACCACCCGCTGCGTACACACGTCGATGGACTTCTGCAGCTTCCAGATTGGCATCAACTTCCTCAGAAATCCGGACCAAATGTCCGTTCTTTTCGAGGTCTGCGACGCATTGCTGAAGATTGCGGTAACCCATAATGGAAAGGGGATTCAAATGTCGGGGAAACAGGAAGCGGAAGAGGACCAGTGCTCAGAGTGCAGATTATTTGACTCAATCATCACCGCTGTTGGTAGGGAAGATTAACGCACGAGCTCATCTCTTCACAGGATGGGGGATCGCGGAAGATCGAACATGCGTGTAGTCGCATAAAGTTGCGAAGCTGAAGAGGGTGGCTCGGGTTGGAGCGATGCACAAGCGAACCTTGGGGTTTCCTTCGCAAGCTCAGTCCAACCCCTCCACCCATTTCAAATGGCTACGATCTGCTACCACACCTACCGAACATCGGCAAAGCGAGGTTTGCTCGTACTGGCGGGAACGTGTACACAGATTGAAAATGAAAGCCGATGCGACGGCGAGTCACAAAGTACCTGACGCGGCGTTGTTCCGGTTTCAATCTTAACGCTGTCTTGTCGACGTCGGTGATGTTCACTAATCCTTCAATTCACTTGAAAACCGCGGACAATCTTTTCAGAATGCCCCAT
>CAYZYB010001204.1:0-2196 GCA_964481505.1 uncultured Planctomycetaceae bacterium
CTCTCCGACAGTGTGATGATCGGTGATAATCAGCTCCAGGCCGATTTCTTTGGCGACGGCCGCTTCTTTGACGCTGGTGATCCCGCAGTCAACGGTGATCATCAGCCGGTCGGGGTCTTCTTCATGCAACTGGCGCACGGCGGCTTCGTTTAGTCCATATCCTTCACTCGTGCGGCACGGAATATAGTAATCGACATTGGCACCGGACAACTTCAGGCAGTGCCACAGCAACGCGGTCGACGTGACACCATCAACGTCATAGTCGCCATAGATGGTCACACGGCGTTTGTCTTCCACCGCTTTCACGATTCGAGCCGCCGCTTCCGGGACACCGGGCAGCAACGTCGGTTCGTGTAGGTTGCTGAGCTTCGGCTCCAGATGCCGTTTCGCGTCATCGGCATTCGCGTATCCGCGAGCCACCAGTACCTGCGCCATCAGCGGAGTCACTTTTAGCTGAGCACTAAGCTTCGAAATCGTGGCTTCATCGTGAGAGTGAAACATCCATTTCCGTGGCACTGTGAGAAACTCCGTGAATCTATGGTAAGCAGTAAGAACGGATTGTACCGGGAATCGAACCCGTGAACAGCAACGCCCGCCCCGGTGGGCGACGACTGCTTGGCAGCAGCGTGTCCGGGAAGGTGGCTTGAATTTTGTTTGAGGCGTGGAGATGTTTAAAATGGCGGAGCGGGATTTGTGTGTTTGATGTTTTGGCTTGCAGATCGCGGAGGATGAGAGGGGGACGTGGTTTTCAGCGTCTGGCTTTGAGCGAAATCGCCCGCAATCTGCCTTTTGATCTCCGATTCACGAGGTGGCGAGCGCACGGCTTCTGAACAACTTCAATAAGTTGTGTGTCAGGCAAACCAGATTCCATTCCCCTTTCATTTTCTCAAGGCCCCGCATGAGGAAATTTCGAAACCCGAGTCCCTCCTTGATCTGGCCGAACACCGGTTCGATGATCACCTTTCGCCGAGCATACTCGGCCTTGCCCTTCTTCGTCCGGCTTCGTTCGATGGTTTCGCCCCTCCGCTTCCATCTGATCGACGTGAGCCAGAGCCTTCTGACGAGCCGCTTCTTCCACGGCCGCCTTCGCTTCCAGAATCTTTGCAAGCCGAGTTTCGCGACGCTTCAGTTCGTCAGGAATCTGGTCGCCATCAAGGTCAGCAAATTGATCGTCATCGGTGGTGTCCGCGTCGTCAGCCTGAGCCAGCAGGGCATCGATTTCCTTCTGTAACCGCTCGGCTTCCGGCCCCATGCGATCGTAGCTCATCGCCTTATTTCGTGACGCGTTGGCCTTCACCTTTGTTCCGTCAAGCGACAACCGTCCTACCTTCAACAGGCCCGCTTCACGGCACAGCATCAATACTTTGACAAACAACAATTGTAGATGCTTTAAGTGTCGAGCACGGAATTCCGCAATGCGACGGAAGTCAGGAATATCTTCGCCCACGATCACACGAAAAGCTGCATCGGTATGACAACGCTGCATAATCTTCCGCGAAGAAAACACACCCGCGCTGTAAGAACACAACAGCAAAACCAGCATCATCCGAGGATGAAAAGGCGGCTGGCCGCCTTTCTCGCCACCGTAATCGGCAACGATCGGTGAGATGTCGATCTGCTCCGTGACATCAAGCAGAAAATAAACCAGAGTATCTTCCGGAAGCCAGTCACTCGGCGATGGCGGAAACAACCACCCAGCATCCAGCTCCCAATTCTGAAATTTAAGACTCATCCCACAAATCGCCACCAAACAAATACAAAATTCGACGTCACCTCAGAACCTAATACTACATTGAACCTATGATTTCCAGGTTGATGCGAATTCCTGGACAGGCTCCTGTTGCTGGGGGAGTTTTTGAAATTCAGGAAGAGCTTTGAGCTTATTACGTGCGTCATTGATCGTGAAATGCAAGTCGACAGTCTGTTGTTTCTTGTTGCTTCGTTCGCTCCATGTGGCCGTTTCTTTTCTGAGGGTCTGAACCGTTGTGATACGGCGATTGGCAAGACATTGAAGCGTCAACGAGCTTAGTTCGTTCTCCGAAACGTTTAACCAGCTACCGTGTTTGGGGGTGTAGCGGAACTCGATGCGGCGAACCAACTCGCGTGCCTCTTCCGGATCAAACGTTTCGTAGAACGCGCCCATTGTGTGTGTTGAGGTTGTCGCGTATCAGGATGACTCGTTCGGCATTCGTATAT
>CAYZYB010001205.1:0-2195 GCA_964481505.1 uncultured Planctomycetaceae bacterium
CTCCCCGCCTGTCTGAAGGCTCTGGATCGAGTCTACGAACAATTGAATGTGGAGTTTGATCTTACGCTGGGCGAAAGCTACTACAACCCGATGCTTGCAAACGTCGTTTCCAGCCTCACCGAAAAGGGGCTTGCTCGAGAAAGTGACGGAGCAACATGCGTATTCGTTGAAGGCAACGACGCTCCATTCATTGTGAAAAAGACGGATGGTGCGTACACGTATGCAACCACCGACCTGGCGACGATTCAATATCGAGTCGAAGAGCTCAAAGCCGACGAAATCCTGTACGTGGTCGACAAACGACAGTCGGAACACTTCAGCCTGCTGTTCAGCACGTGCGAACTGTGGGGCTTCGACGATTTAAAATGTCAACACGTCAGCTTTGGCACGGTGATGGGTTCCGACGGCAAACCCTTCAAGACACGATCCGGTGACAACGTTGGTCTGGAAAGCCTCATCGACGAAGCCATCGCCCGAGCCGCCAGCGTTGTTGCGGAAAACGATGACCGGCGAGACACACCGGCTTTAACAACAGACCAACGCACCGAAGTGGCGGAAATCGTCGGCGTCGGCGGCATCAAGTACGCCGACCTGCACCACAACCGTGACAGCGACTATGAATTCAAATGGGAGAAAATGCTGGCCAGCACAGGTGACACGGCGACGTACATGCAGTACGCCTACGCCAGAATTTGTGGTATCTTTCGAGAAGTCGGAGTGAATCGTGAAAGCCTGAAAGCATCTGGTGGTCAGGTCGTGATCACATGCCCGGAAGAACGTGCCCTGGCACTGCAGCTGATTCAATTCGATCTGGCTGTAGACAACGTGCTGTCAGACTATCGCCCGCACCTGATGACGGGTTGGTTGTTTGAAACAGCCGATAAATTCAGTTCGTTTTACGCGAAATGTTCTGTCAAGAACGCTGAATCTGAAGACATCAAAACCAGTCGGCTTGTCCTTTGCGACCTGATGGCTCGCGCGCTGAGAACGGGGTTGTCGTTGCTGGGAATTGAAACTGCGGATGTGATGTAGCTGATGACGAATCAAGACCGCATCTATTCTATGCCGTTGAGCCGCGTCGGTGATTTCGAGTTCGACGATTCTGTGGCAGACGTTTTTCCCGACATGATTCGACGGTCGGTACCTGGCTACGCATCGATGTTGTCGATGATCGCTCAATGTGCAGAACGCTACGCCGTGCCGAAAACAAACATCTACGACCTCGGCTGCTCGCTGGGCGCCGGAACACTTTTGTTGAGACAACACGCGAAGACACCCTGTCAAATTCACGCCATTGACAATTCTGCGGCGATGATGACTCGTCTTCAGCAGCGACTGGACGAAAGCCGACCGTCCGACAACGCTGTGAATCCAATTCAGTCCGATATTCGTGACGTTGCAGTGTCCGATGCGTCGGTCGTGGTGCTGAATCTGACACTGCAGTTTCTACCGCCGGAAGAACGCGACACTTTTATCAACAAGCTGGCCGCCGGCACCCTCAAAGGCGGGGCATTGATTCTGTCGGAGAAAATCTGTTTCGACGATGCGGCTCAACAGGAACTCATGACGCAGTTGCATCACGACTTCAAAAGAGCCCACGGCTACAGTGACTTGGAGATCGCTCAAAAGCGAACAGCCATCGAGAACCAACTGCTGCCCGAAACGCTAAACAGGCATGTAGAACGACTCAAGTCCGCCGGGTTTCGAACCGTGTCGCCGTGGTTTCAGTGCTTTAACTTTGCGTCGATCCTTGCGGTGAAATAGACGATAAGGGCGTAAGTCCGGTTGCCGGGAGTTCAATACAAACACCCTCTGATCAGTCGATAATGCCATTCACGTGCTGTTTCATTGGCACCTGCGGACTGATCGACAACGTCGGCTGCTGCGACACGACGCGACATCTGAGTCCGTAGAAGAATTCCGTAATCACCAATCACAGGAATTGTACTGTGCGATATACTTAGAACATGGGTCAATCTCCTTCAGAACCAGATTCGCTACCCGAAGCAACGTCTCCACAGCCAAGCCGTCCGCATTGGTCCGGCTTGCTGATTGTTGTTTTCGCGACCGCGCTGCAGTCGTGGGCGGTCTTGCAGAGCCGGCCGTTGCAGAGTGCCAACGATCGGTCACGGTGGTGTACGGTTTGGTCTCTGGTGGAACGAGGCACGTATCATATTGACGAAATCGACCAGGTC
>CAYZYB010001206.1:0-2191 GCA_964481505.1 uncultured Planctomycetaceae bacterium
AATTGGTCGCATCATTGACGTAGTCGAGAAGTCGGGGAAACTTCAGGACACGATCATTGTCTTCAGTAGTGATCACGGTCTGGGTGTTGGCAGCCACGGACTGCGAGGCAAACAAAGTATGTACGAACATACGATCGGCGTGCCGCTGATCATGCGCGGCCCGGCTATTCCAAAGGCTGAAACATTTGCGGCCCAGTGCTGTCTGCGAGATATCTTTCCGACGCTGTGCGACCTCGCTGGCGTGCCGAGCCCGGCAGACAAAATTGACGGCAAAAGCCTTCGTCCGGTACTCAAAGGCGAGACAAAACAGGTCCATCCTTTTATCACCGGTTACTTCCGCAACTTTCAGCGCATGATTCGTACCGAGAAATGGAAGTACATCGATTACCCGGAAGCAAAACGTCAACAGTTGTTCGACCTGAAGGCTGATCCGCACGAATTACACAATCTGATCGACGACGAGTCCGTGCAGAACGTTCGACGTCAACTCGCTGCACAAATGACCGAGTGGTTTCAACAGCAGGCTGGCTCCACGAAATAGCGTTGAGTTCGCATTCCGGTGGCATCGTGCGTATGGACGATGGCGATGTCTTACGAGATTTCGACTTTCAGATTCGTGTGAACGAATCGGTTTAGCACAGTCGGAATCATCTGCCTACGAAAAGTACTGCGACAGCTTCCACTGTAAGCCGTGCTGCATGTCGAGTTTCGGGACAACATCGTCAAGATCCGTGTCAACGATTTCTGTCGTGAGTCCCGCGTCCGGCATCGTTGCCACTCCTACGATCCTGGCCGATGGAAACATCTCCCTCGCTGCTTCCACAGATGCGCTTACTGGATCACACCATGGATCAAGATCGTGCAGAACAACGTGAATCGGACCGCGGGGCGTTTCCTGAGGGCGAATAGGGCTGCGAGGATCCACTGTGATCAGAGGCAGACTGATTGTGCGAAGGCCCAGATCTTTAATGGTCGCTGCGACAGTGTGACGCAGAATTGGATCCGGGCCAACAATGGCTGCATTAACGTCCGACAGCATTGGACTGGCGGCTGGAGATGCTGGCAGTAAACGGTGAGCGAAGATTTCATCGCGAGCGGACGTCGGAGGAATCGGATCGGCGTCTGCACCGACACCAGGCAATTCGAGTTCTATGACTGACTGTGCCAATCGAACGGGAATTCGCAGCGCATCCGGCCACAAATCTGGTCGATTGCGACCATCCGATTCACACCAGGGTCCGTGACAACACAGCAATCGGTGAAACAGCGTTTGTCCAATAAGCTGATTGATCGCAGGTGCAGCGTATTGATCAGAAAAGGACTGCAGCACGATCGTCAAATGTGTGTCTGCAAGACGGTCTGGGTTCTGCAGCGCGGTTTCAATATCCGGATACTCGTCAGTCACCCGAATCTGCGGATGTTCGCAGAGCCAGCTGACGAGCTCTCGAAATTCCCGGCGACCTGACGGCCCGACGATTGCGACACGGCAAATGATGGGAACACTTGCTTCCGCCAGTGGTGCTTGTGAATCTGAAACAGTGTTCAAGGGAAATCCTTTTCCGATCGAATCTGGCAGGAAGCGACAACGATAGTTCTAGTCTTCGTTCAGCCACTCCATCAGGAAGTCATCTTTCGAGCTGTTGCGTCGAGCACTGCGTGATCCTGAACGATTCGATCCTGCTTCCGACCTGTCTCGACGCTCAACCTGAAGCCCCGCTTTTTCCAGCA
Organism: uncultured Planctomycetaceae bacterium; assembly: GCA_964481505.1. GTDB lineage: Bacteria > Planctomycetota > Planctomycetia > Planctomycetales > Planctomycetaceae > Fuerstiella. The sequence goes on from CAYZYB010001206.1 coordinate 1,729, forward strand.
GACTCAACGCAAACGGGCTCTCTTCTTCAGGCTCGGGTGCATCGGCTTCAATAACGTAGTCGATATTGAAGCCCAGTTTGGCAATCATCACTTCATCGCCAGGCAACAGCACCTTGGTATCGATTCGGATCCCGTTCACTTTTGTGCCGTTACTGCTGCCAAGATCCCTGATGTTCCAATAGCCGTTCTTGAATTCCATCTCGCAGTGCTGGCTGGAGACGTTACTGAACTTCAATGTGATGTCGCAATGTGAGCGACGACCAATCAACAACTTGGTTTCGGTAAGCGGAATGATGTCACCACCACCGCAAGGGTGTAGCTCTCCGAGCAACATATCGTTTGTTCCTGAATCGATGACACAGAATGTGTCGAGCGAAGAAGGGAATGTTTTGAACTTTAGAACGATCGAATTTGTCCGGCCCCAATACTCACAACACTACGCGGTTTCTGGGCAGGAATGCGA
>CAYZYB010001207.1:0-2186 GCA_964481505.1 uncultured Planctomycetaceae bacterium
GTTCGAAGGTTTCGCGAAGTTTTTCGTAGGGAACGTAGATTGTCTGTTCATTTAGCGAATCTGATTCGTCGTCGTTCGGGGCCTGAGCCATCCCAACGGAAACGAGGGATGTCAGGATGAAGAGGATCAGAAGCGGCATCATCGAATTCAATTTCAACGAAGGCAATTTAGCGGCGGAGAATCTCAGCAAGATCATATTTCAACTCGAATGGGTGCATCTCAAGTTTCGTGACGATGGCATTGCAGTGCTGTTGTTTAAATTTACTTGAAGGCCACAGATTTACTACGAACAACACGTTACTATATTAGAAACGAAGCTCGAGTAATTTACCTTTTACAAAGTGGTTACAGTCACAGCTTTAAGACGGGAATCGCGCTCAATAGTTTCATCTTTATTGTCATGAACACATATTTCAGTAAAAAAGCCAGCGGCCCGGTGGCCTGTGCCGTTGCTGATTGAGCACTGTGAGAACGTTCGCCAGCATATCGACGAATTGGTTGAGGTATTTTGAAAGTGGCGGAGCCACGGCAGGTGTTAGCCTCGGACTTTAGTCCGAGCAAACCGAAAGTCACGGAGCCACGACAGCGGGCTTCACGTAGAGACCTGTCGCCGGTTCGCGGCTTGCGATCTTATGTTGGCACGTACTCCTCGGGTTAAAACCCGAGGCTATCACGTGCCGTCACTCCGCGACTATCCTCGCTCAAGAAGGTTGTCATTTGTCGCACTTTCGCCTGCGTTCAGTGGCCTCAGCGCAGACACCTGTCGCCGGTTCGCGGCTTGCGATCTTATGTTGGCACGTGCTCCTCGGGTTAAAACCCGAGGCTATCACATGTCGTTGCTGCGCGACTATCCTCGCTCAAGAAGTTGTCATTTGTCGCACTTTTGCCCGCGTTCAGTGGCCTGAGCGCAGACACCCGTCGCCGGTTCGCGGCTTGCGATCTTATGTTGGCAGGTGCTCCTCGGGTTAAAACCCGAGGCTATCACGTGCCGTCACTCCGCGACTATCCTCGCTCAAGAAGGCTGTCATTTGTCGCACTATTGCCCGCGTTCAGTGGCCTGAGCGTGTTTTTAACAAACGCGCTCTTGTGCCCTGCCCTGTGTCGCCTTCTTTGATCGCGTCGCTGAGTTCATCTGCCAATTCGGTGGCGATTGGATTGGTGATGTCGACCCTGTTTTTTTCCTGTGGATCAGAGTTCAGTTCGTAAAGCTCAAGCTTGTCAGCTTTTGCGCGAGCCAACGTTTGCTCGACAACTACGTTGTAGGCTTGTCCGTTGTCGTTGCGGTGGAGTTTCCAGACTTTGTCATCAATCATCTTGATGTATGACCAGTTTCCGCTGTTGCCGTTGTTTTGCAAAATCAAACTCTTGCGACCTGTAGAATTTGGTTTGCCGATCAACGCGTCCAAAATGTTGAAGCTGTCGATGCATGCGTCGTCGGCGAGGTCCTGATCCGTTAGTGCTGCCATGCTCGCTGCGATGTCGATGGTACAAACCATCTGGTCGCTGACTCCGGGCTTGATCGTGCCGGGCCAATGAGTGATGAACGGAGTCCGACAGCCACCTTCGTAGATGCTGTACTTGCCGCCAGTAAAAGGTCCAGCAGCTTTGTGTTTGCCAAGCTTTTCCAGTGCCTCGTCTTTGTAGCCGTCGTCCATCACGGGGCCGTTGTCGCTGCAGAAAATGATTAACGTGTTGTGAGCCAAGCTGTTCTTTTCGAGTGACTTCATGACTTCGCCGACACACCAGTCGAGCTGCACGATCGCGTCGCCACGAAAGCCGAGCTTTGTTTTTCCCTGGAATCTTTCGTGCGGAATTCGCGGCACATGGCAATCGTGAGATGAGAAGAACAGAAAGAATGGTTGGTCTTTGTTGGCAGCCAGGAATGCGTCTGTCTTCTCAACCCATTTGTCTGCCAGGTCTTCGTCGCGAAATCGTGCTGCATGGCCCCCGGTGTAGAAACCAATGCGACTGATGCCGTTGTGGATCGTCGAGTTGTGTCCGTGTGACCAATCCATTTTCAGTGTGTCGCGATGAGTCTTCCCGGTTGGATGGTCTTCACTTGGTTTCTTTCTGCCAACCCAAAGAGGATCTGTTGGATCCAGATTCAACACTTTGTGATCCTGGACGTAAACCTGTGGCACGCGGTCGTTGGTGGTTGGCAGAAGAAAGCAGCTGTCGAATCCGAT
>CAYZYB010001208.1:0-2182 GCA_964481505.1 uncultured Planctomycetaceae bacterium
GTGCTGTCGATGCGGTAAGTTTCCATGACGTTGGGATGTTTGATCTGCATTCCAGCCTTGGCTTCCAGCTTCATGCGTGCCAGCATGCCGGCGTCGACGGCGTGTTTGCTGGACATTACCTTTAGTGCGACTTTGCGATCTTCATCGCGGTCTTCGGCAATGTAAACGCATCCCATGCCACCGACACCCAGCACTTCTCGAACGCGGTAGCCGTCGATGACGAAGCCGCGGTAGCGCCCTTCCAGAATCCGTTCGGCCTGAAATGGGGTTAACACTCGGCTGTGGACAAGTTTGCGAGCCACAGCTTCGGGAGACATGTCGTCGCTGAGAGCAAACTTCTCAATCGCTTTGCGCACCTGTCCTGGAGAAAGCAATTCGCTTTTCTCAACAAGTTTCAGGAAGTCACTCGCAGCGGAAGGAGCCTTCATCCATTCTCTCTAGCACGCAAAGAACGATTGGGGAAACATCACACCGTCCAGACAGACGAGCAGAGTGTCGTCGTCCGCAGCCTGAACAATATCATGTTAATACAAATTGGGTTTTGCCGAGGGGGCGGAAATTCCACGTTCGCGAAGATCCTCACAAACTCGGGGCGGCAAAAACCCTTCAAGCCGTCCTGCTGGTATTTAACTGCGTTTTCCATAAGTTGTACAGCAGCCACAACCATCATTTTCTGATTGAGACACCAATCTCATTGATGACAGCAGTCTGCGGTTTTCCGCATCCCCTGAGGGTGAGTATGTCAGGGTCTGATCGGTCGCTCATTCGCCGTTACGCAGGAGCCGCTCTCTTCAAGAGAATTGCATTTCGACGCAGAGGAAGGCCCAAAGGGTCGGGAGTCTTTTTCGGAAGGAAGACTGACTGACGTGGAACCGCGGTCGCCCGAAAAAGACTCCCGACCCTCTCCTTCTCACAAAGGGCTGAGCAACCTGCTGGATTGAGGCATAGTCTATAACTCAATATGAGCTGCCCATCGCGGCGGTGGCGAGAGATGTTTTTTGTCGCTGCTTTCAGTTTGTGACACGACGTCACAGAAGGCATGGTCACGCAGAAATTCCACCGGCATTCTGGCCAGCAGAAAGGCCGAGCTGTTAAGTCTTATTGCTGTGAACGGCGGCGTTTTGATGAACCAGACCAATGGCATGACGATGGCAATCAGCAGCACAAACAACGCTCCATCGGCGTACCACACAACGAAGAACGCTCCGCAAACGGCTGAGTATGCGGTAAAGAACCAGAATCGTTTCTTCCTCTGCCATGACATTCGCCACTGCTTCGATTCGTAGTAGTGTATCCTTGTCAAGCTGCTGAGTTGCTTTGAAAGCTTGTTGGCGAACACGCCTGACGCACCGCACAGCATCATGATCACTGTTGCTGCCATTTCCCAATAGTAGGCGGGGAAGCTTCGTGCGACAAACCCGGCGAGTGCCACGAAGGCAATCAAAATTGGGTAACAAAGCAAGACAGTAACTATGGACAGGAACACATCCACCGGCCCGGTGAATTGCACTTCCGCCGTTCGCCTGATCAGATTGCTCGTGTCTCCCGTTCTAATGCAGATCGGAGGGAATTCGACATCGCTGGAAATGTAAACTCCTTTTCCGTAGATCCGAAACTCACCGTACGGAACGCTCAGATCCTTCGGAACCTTGGCGACGACTTCCGGTTCGACCTCCGGAGCGCGAAAGGGATTGAATGGGACGGCGGAAACTGACATCGGCTGCCTCTCCAAAGACAATCCGCTACACAACCAGACGGAAGGAATGAACTCGTATTGAGTTCCTTCCAATACGAAACATGTTATATGAGAGATCACAGAATCGGTGGCTTTCAACAGCGTGAGCAGAAACTGGCGATCGCTTGTCTAAACGCCTGCGGAAAAACCACCGAGTTTAACGCCATAATACAAACGCCGTCATTTCGATCCATCAGGCGGCCCGTTCCGGAATCGCGAGGCACGAGCGACTCCCCGGCATTTCCTTCGCGTGCTCAGTCCAACCCTGGCCACCCATCTAAAATGCAACAATCTGCTACCACGCCCGACGCAGCACACGCCGCCATGAGTGACTTGACTGGTCGTACATACATGAGTAACGTCGTCCCTAGTATGACGAGACACCGCTAAGGCTTCATTCGCAGCAAAGAGATTCGGTATGGGTATGGTCGGAGGGTTAATTTGCGG
>CAYZYB010001209.1:0-2182 GCA_964481505.1 uncultured Planctomycetaceae bacterium
AACGGGTGCAGAGGCGTTTAAGGCGGCAGAAGACTGGACCGCAAACGCTGCTCCGAAGACAGATTTGAGTGTATCGGCGATTCGTTGCCGGGAAATTGCCGTTGCTGTTGCGGTATCAGAATGGAATGACATGGCAGACGCCTGGGAGAAACGGGGATGCGGACGGAGGTGAGGAAACAGTCCTTTTGCAGTTTGAGTCTAGGTCATGCCAGGGGCGAAGCGTCGCGGAATTCAAACGTGTACAAAAATGTGAACAAATTGTTTGCCGCCCGAATTTGCTGACCTAGGTTTAGGCGGGTTTACGCTCATCACAGAACTGCGGGCCGGAGTTTAGAGCTACAACATAGATTTACTTAGTTTCACTTCACGCAATCGATGGGGGCACTTTCAATGCAACACACTAACAACACAACTCGTAAGCGATCCGGATTCTCTTTGGTAGAACTCGTGGTCGTTGTTCTGATCATGGGCATTCTGGCTGCTGTCGCCGCGCCCAAACTGTTCGACAAAATGGATGACGCTCGAAAGAGTGCGACTCGTCAGTCACTGGCAGTTCTCCGCGGTGGAATCGATTTGTACAAAGCGGATGCAGCTAACAACGGCGCTTATCCCGCCACACTGGACCTGCTGTACACCAATCAGCTGATCTCAGGATCGTTCCCAAAAGTTGAAATCGGCGAAAACCAAAGCGATGCTGTTGCAGCCGCTACAGAATCTCCGATTCAGAATGTCGTCGCTGGTGGAGCGGGCTGGATCTACGATGCCACCACGGGAGAAATCCGCGTCAACGACGCCAATTACATCGACTGGTAGCAACCAGCCGATACCACGATTGCTGGAAACTGCCACGGGGCTTCAATCACGTCCCGTGGCACTTCCTTCCACCAGGGCCTCACCATGATTAACACCACGGAACATCCACGAATTCTTGTTGCCGAAGACAATCGAGTCATGGGCAAAGTGATGACGTTCAATCTGGAACGTTCTGGATTCGAAGTCTTCCTCGCCACAGACGGTCGTGCCGCACTGGACGCACTGTCGGCGCAGACATTCGATCTTGTCATCACCGACTACCAGATGCCGCATGCCTGCGGAGACGACATCTGTCGTTACATTCGCAAAGAATCATCGTATCGTCAGATACCTGTTGTACTGGTGTCGGCGAAGGGGCTGGAGTTGCAAGTCAAGGATTTGACTTCACCAGATCGTTTCTCCCATGTCGTCTACAAGCCTTTCAGTCCCAAGGAAATCGTTAAGCTCGCATCCGAACTACTGCAGCCGTTGGCTGAAATCTCCTAGTCCGATCGCACTGGCGTCAATACGTTCCCCGCTGAGACACCGTTATGCTGACCTACCTTTCCCAGGAATCTCTGTACGCAAAAGTCGTCCATCGTTACTTCGCATTCGGACTGGCCGGCGTCAGCGTACTGCTTGGACTCACGATTTACGCCACCACGCAGACTGAAGCCATCGCATGGCTGATACCGCTTGCCTGTGTGATTGCGATCGGCACGCTCTGGATGGGAGGGCTACACCTCCGAAGTATTTTGGCAGCTCCAGAACAAATTCTGTCGCAGCTTTCAGACCTCTCAACCGCGCCCGGTTCCATCAACGAACAACTTGTGCCGGTCACTGACGCCGTACCAGCCGCAGCAGGCTGGAACAAACTACTTGAACATATCTATTCCGGCAGTCTGTCGAAAGGGTTGGAAGCTCGGCTAATCACAGCGCTGCAGACGGGTAGCGATGATCGTATGACCAACGTCGTCAACTCCCTTAGCGACGGAGTTGTCGTGACTGATGCCTCCGGGGGCATACAGAATACCAATGCTGCTTTTCTTGCCTTGACGAACTCCACCGTCGATGCCACAGGCGCTGACACAAACATTTTCGACGTCCTGTCACCAAGAGTCCATCCAGACCGCGTGCCGCCGGAAATGGTTGCCGCGAATGTCACACGATGCCGCTTCGAACTCGTCAACGGTACCGAACTGGCTGCCGGCGTATTACGTGTAACATGCGCACCAATCATGACGGCGGGTGGCGAATCCAGCCTCTTCGTCTGGACCGTCCGCGACATCACGCAGGCGAAGCTGGCGGAAGAAATGCGAACGCAGTTCGTCGAAACAGCGACTCACGAACTGAGAACGCCACTGACCAATATCCGCGCATATGCTGAGAC
>CAYZYB010001210.1:0-2179 GCA_964481505.1 uncultured Planctomycetaceae bacterium
ACAGTCAACAAGCTATTACCCAAACTCGGCATTGTGTAACTGAGGCTTGCCCTGGGTTGGGGTACAATTTGCTAGTGGCAATGCCGGTTGCGGTGTCGCGAGTCCGTCCAGGATGCATATCCGCAGTTCACGCGCGTTTTACCTCGAAGTCCGCAGAAGAAGGCTTGCGAGCTTTTCCGCCTCTGCCTACTTCACTCGCACCAGCTTCATGAGTCGCCCGGAAACGTTCCAGTCCTGGACGTATAGGTTGCCTTCGGCGTCCCAGTATGAACCGTGTGTTCCACTGAAAACGCCTTCGACCCATTCCTCCTGAGGAACCTTGAAGCCGCGTTTTTTGAGGTTCGAGTTATGGCCCAGCACGGCGATGATGGTGTTACTCTTGTCCAAAATCACAACACGGCCCTGCAGGTCCGGTACAGACACGAAATCGCCTTGCACAGAAACCGATGTCGGCTGGCCCAGTCCTGTGACAACTTCTTCGATGTATTCGCCTTCCAGACTGTAATGCAGCAGGCGTCCTTTCGGTTTGTGGTTGCGGTCGCAGATCAGCAAACGCGGTGGGGTGTAGCGAGTGTCCAGTGTCATGCCGTGAGCGGTGTTGAATTCCTTCAGGTTGTTGCCCTTCTTGCCAAAGTGCATCAGGTACTTACCGGCTTTGTCGAACTTGAAAATGTGATTGCTGGCGTAGCCGTCCGATAGAATGATGTCGCCATTCGGCGCCACTGTGATCGCGGTCGGGCTGAATCGTTTTAGATCCAGTCCCGATTCCGTGGGGAAGGGCAGCTTTAACACGATGTCACCGGTTTCTGCAGCAAACTTGATTCCTTCTGCGTTCTTGTTGCGAGCTCCGTAGATGAATTCGCCATCCGCTTCGTCACGAATTTCCATGTCGTGAATGTTGGAGTATTCGTCACCGACGAATCGTCGCAGCAGTTTGCCGTCGGGAGTGAAAACAAAGACTCCCAAATTGGCACTCGTGTAAATATTGCCTGCTTTGTCAATGACGACGCCACCGTGAGTCGCTCCGATCACTGACTTGCCATCTTCTCCAAGTCCCCAGCCTGGCACAGTGTCGAAGGTCATGTCTCCGGCCCCCATGCGGACGCCCTGCGGTTTTTGAGCGTTCCCATGCGGCATCGCGAGCCCCCAGGAAGCGATAACGGCAATGGCGAGCAGATAATTCTTCATGGGGAAAGTACTCCAGGCAGGCAGTGTTTTGGAAAGGCTCAGCCAACGTGGCCAAGCCAATGCGGCTGAGAACCGATCCAGTATTGGCAGAATTCTCTGAGTTTTCAAACACCTGGCGTCCCTGGCGTTCGTCAGAGGATGCGTTCCTGGATTTCGGTCTTCCGCATTCAGCCGTTCGATGTCGTCATCCAGAGTCAGCCGAGCGAACGCAGGAGCTGCGCTGAAAAAGACGCATACAGAAGATCTTTCAGCCGCAAATGATCCTTCCGGAATGACGACTACTCCCTCGCGATGCAGACTCAAAATCATTCGTGAGCACACTCTTCGGCAGATTGAACGAATCAAATCGCTGTTCATAGACCTTAGTAGCGCCTAAACTTCCGGCTACAGCCTGCGATCTTCCCATTTTGCTGACGTGTCGAGTTTTCCCATTGGTGTCGCAATCACTTCCGAATCAATATTTAGCAGACCCCGACGTGCAACTGATGTTGCAGGTCGTCGGTGGCAACCATGACGCCTTCGAATCGCTGGTATCTCGATATCAGGACAGACTGATCGGCTTCTTTTACCACCTCGTGCGCGATCGTACGATGGCGGAAGACATGGCTCAGGAAGCCTTTCTTCGCGTCTTTCGGGCTCGCGAGACATACTCTGCAAAAGCCCGTTTTTCTACGTGGTTGTTCCGCATCGCTCACAATCTCGCCAGCAATCAAAGACGAGGATTAGCTCGTCGGCGCGAAATTCCATTGGCACCTTCTGCCGGTTCGGACGACGGAGTTCGCCTGGAACAGGAAATCTTGGCAGAAAAATCGGCACTTATGCCGACCAGAATGATTGATAGTAGGGAGACGCAGGATGTTGTCCGAGAAGCCCTGGACACTTTGAATGAGCGTCAGAAGACGGCCGTTCTGCTGCATAAATTTGAAGGGCTAAGCTACCAGGACATCGGCGATATCATGGAGCTGAATGTTGTGGGAGTGAAGTCGCTGTT
>CAYZYB010001211.1:0-2176 GCA_964481505.1 uncultured Planctomycetaceae bacterium
GTAGTGAATGACGTCATACTTTTGTTGAGGCACCATCCACGTTTGCGGAACCATCAGGCCGAAGCCGTGTGTGAGAGTTTTGTACATCGTGTAGGGATCACCGCCGTTGCGAAATTTCCCTTCAGCGAATCGAAGAGCTGTTGGCAGAGATCCCGGGCGTTGTTTGTTGCCGTGGCAGTTGATGCATAGTCGATCATAGATTTTTTCGCCCCGTTCTGCGGCGGCGTCGTCCAGCTTGCTGATCAAACCGGCGTGGTCGACCCGTTTTTCATATTCGGGCAGTTGCAGCGTGATCATGCCGGGCGGTGGTTGCAGTTTTCGAGCGGTTTCGAGCCCGCCGTCACGCACTTCCAGGACGTATCGCAGAAGGTCCAGGAATTGCTGACGATCGCTGAGTTGATTGGCGATGGCGGCGGGCATGATCGATGTCTTGCTTTTTGCGACGTCGTCGATGTCGTCAGCCGCGATTGTGATCCGCTGGCCCTTGCGGGCGGGATCTCGAAGCACGACTTCGGAGTCGTTTTGGCTGACCAATAGCCCGGTGCGGACTTTTCCGTCTGCTGTTGCAATACTGACCGTATCGTAGCCTTTGCGGATTTCGGCTGATGGTTTCAGGATTGATGTTGCTATGTACGCGTCGGTGGCATTCTTCTGTTGGCCGAGCTTTGTGAGGTCCGGTCCCAGCGAATTTGATGTGCCATCAACGGCATGGCATTTGACGCAACCCACATGCACCTGATGAAACAGAATTGCTCCACGCCGGGCATCGCCGTTTTCACGAGCCGCCGCACTCAGTGCGACTGAGTCTTCCGTCATCAGCTGTTGGTCAAGCGTTTGCGCGTGGGAGGCTGTTTGAATCAGCAGAAATACGAAAAGAGTCAGCCGTTTGTGCATCGCGGATTCTCGGAGTGACATGATTGGAATGGATCTCCAAGCATGACGGAAAGATCCTGCAGTTTCAATGCGTGGACGCATGGCTCATTTGGCCAACGCATGGTGGTATCAGTGTTTACATCTCTGTGTTCGGCCGTCTTTTGGTTCCGTCACAACAACGCCTGTTGGTTCTCATTGCCTCAACAATTGCTATGCTGATCTTTCAGAAATCTTCCCTAAACCATCGATAGAGAGAGAAACGTCATGGCTTCAACAATCGGTCGCGTTACAGAAATTACAGCATCATCCGACAAGAGCTTTGAGCACGCGATTGCGTCAGGCGTCAAGCGAGCTTCCAAAACGTTAGACAACATTACTGGCGCGTGGGTGCAGGACCAGAAAGTCGATGTCAAAAATGGCAAGATCACAGCTTATCGTGTCAATCTGAAGCTGACGTTTATTCTGAAGGACTGATTGAATAATCGCTTTGGCATTTGGGCTTGCCACGTTTACATTTGATCGAACAATAGTTCGACTCGCGGCCACTCTGCATCTGCAAAATGCAGCGAGACTCAAATTCCTAAATAAATGGGGCGTCTTTCTTCCATGGCTTTGATTGGGGGCGCCGATGGCGTGATTGTTCCAACACTACATCGGCGGATGGTGGTACGCATTTCGAGTGTGGCTGTACTGCTGTTCCTATGATGAAAATTTCACAGGAATCATTCGTTACCTGAATGTGCTGCGATTCCGTCGCGGGGAGGCTGGAATTGTTGCCCCGCCTGTTAGTATGTTGAAAGCTTCCGTTTGCCGTTCGTTCTGCTGCTGCTATTCGGGTTTATCAAGATGCTCAGACCGTATCGTACACCGTTTCTGTTTTCACTGGCGATCTACTGTTCCTTCTTCAACGACGTTGTTGCTGCGGAAGAACTCAGAGATGCGAAAGCAATTTTGGAACAGGCGCAGATTCCCGCGGGGTTCTTTGTGCATCTTGGAGCCGGTGACGGTTTGCTGACAGCGGCGTTGCGACAGAACGAACAGACGCAGGTTCATGGTCTCGAACGCGACGCTGCGAAAATCGCGGTGGCTCGAGAAAAAATTCGTAACACTGGTGTGTATGGCGAAGTTTCTGTTGTGCAGTTTTCCGGAAGCCAACTGCCTTACGTTGATAACCTCGTCAACCTGTTTGTCGCGAACGCGAAAGATCTCGGCGAAGTCACGCAGGAAGAAATTTTGCGCGTGCTGGTGCCGAAAGGCGTCGCCTTGTTGTTGAAGGACGATGGCAGTGTCGAACGCATTGTGA
>CAYZYB010001212.1:0-2176 GCA_964481505.1 uncultured Planctomycetaceae bacterium
GTACATGTGCAGTCCCCCGGTGTTTGGCCCCGATTCCTTTTCCTGCTGAGCTGTCTTTGCTTCCTTGTTCGATGTTTCTGTGTTTGTTGCTTCTTCGTCTGATGGCGAATTTTCGGATTCCGGTCCTGTCATCGCCGCTGCGTGCTTAGAGAACATCGTTTCCAGGTCTTTGACGAAGTGGCTGGAGCCAAGCAGCCCGAGTTCCTCGCCTGACCACGCGGCAAAGATCACGTCACGTTGTCCTTCAAGGTCACCGCGGTCTTTCGCCTGCGCCATGGATTCGGCAATTTGCAGCATCGCTGCGATGCCGGAAGCGTTGTCGTCCGCTCCGAAATGGATGCCGGCGGATTCATCATCTTTGGCAAGTGAGTTGGCACTCGGGCCAGCTCCAAGGTGATCGATGTGAGCACCCACCACGACAACTTCGTGAGCCGGATTGTCGCTCAGCTGTAGCCGCCCAAGAACATTTCGGCCCGTTTTCTTTTCCTGCTGAATATCTACGCTGGCCGAAACCTTCAGCCCCTTTATCGGAAAACCCATCGCAGGGTCTCCGGTGTCGAGTTTCTTCTGTAGAGTTTTTAGGTCTTGGTTATTCGCTTCCAACCATTTTTCCGCGACGTCGTCGGTGACACTTAGTACAGCCAGGCTGGAACCGGACAGCGAGCCATCAAACTGCAGCGGGATCAGTTGGTTTTTGACCCCGGACGTCGGGCCGCTGACCACGATCAAGCCCTTCGCGCCCATGTCGCGGACTTTCATCGCCTTATATCGCAGGCTGCTGAACTTATTGAAGTGCTGCCGCAGCTCGGCGGGAATCTCTTCCGGCATAAAGCGGAAGCAGACCACCCATTTGTCTTTGACATCAAGATGAACGAATGAATCGTACTCTTCAAAGTCGTCCGTGGCTGGTGCCTGGATTCCGTAGCCTGCGAACACGACTTCGGCGGCTGTGAAGTCGCCGGATTTGGAAAACACCAGAGGCCGCCAGTCTGTGTTGAGTTCCAGTGGAGCGTCTGCTGCAGTCAATTTGTTGTTCTTGCCCGCAGAAACTCCCGACGTAAACTCGAATTCCTGGAACCACGTTTCATCTGTGCCGGCTGGTTCGAGTCCCAGGGTTTCCAGGTACAGCGCGACGTAGTTTGTTGCCAGCTTTTCGCCTTTGGTGCCGGTGAGTCGTCCTTTTAGCTGTGGGCGGCAAAGGTATTCGACGTGTCGCACAGCATCTGCCGGAGAAAAGTCGGGCCGCGTTGTGGGGGAGCGACCGGTTGTTGCCGCCTGCGTCATTTCTTTTGATGGCGAAGCTGAGCCTGCTTCTGTGTCGTCGAGGCCAAGGAGCTTGAGCGCTTCCCTGTGATTCCATTCGGCGATGAAGATTTGTCCTTTGTTGTTCACCGTACGATTTGCTGTCCACGAAAGTTGCTCTCCATCAGGCGTGAACACCGGAAGACCGTCGAACCCCGCGGAATGTGTGACTCGGACAGGCGCGTGTTTGGCTTCGCGATCGACCATGTAGAGTTCGAAGTTTGCAAAGCCATGTTTGTTGGTTGTGAAAATCAGATATTTGCCGGACGGATGAAAGTACGGAGCCCACGACATGGCTTCCAGATTTGTCAGACGGCCTGGGTTCTGGCCGTCGACGTCCATCGTCATAATTTCTGCCGTGGCGCCGTCTTCAGAAAAGCGTCGCCAGCAGATGCTCTTTCCGTCCGCGGAGAAAAACGGGCCGCCATCGTAACCGGGTGATTTCGTTAGTCTCCGAACGTTTGAGCCGTCGGAATTCATGACGTAGATTTCGTTGGCCCAGGCGGGGTCGCGTTCGAACAATTCCTGCTGCTCAGGTGTTAGTTGTTCTTCAAAGCCCGATCGATTGGAAGCAAACGCGATCAGCTTTCCGTCTGACGACCACGAACCTTCGGCGTCGTAACCTTTGCGGTTTGTTAGGTTGCGATACTCTTTCGTCTTCAGATCGTAGTCGTAGATGTCGTAAAACGTGTCGTAGTTCCACGAGTACCGTGGTGCCGTTCCGGATGCTCGCATATCGATTTCCGCCTGTTGTTCTTTGGCGGCATCCGGATCATCGTGAGTCGACGCGAACAGGACTCGCTTTCCTGTGGGATGAATCCAGGCACATGTCGTTCTGCCTGTACCTGGAGAAATCAGCTGAGTCTTCCCGGAG
>CAYZYB010001213.1:0-2174 GCA_964481505.1 uncultured Planctomycetaceae bacterium
GCATACGCCAACTGGGCTGGTTGGTAGCCATAAGCCTGCTGATAAGTATAAGCCTGTGGTTGGTAAGCGACGCTTGGTGCGACCGGTCGGTATTGTGTTTGATAGGTCGTCTGAGGGACGTACTTCGTGACAGCTTTGTATGTCGTCACCGGCACTTGAACAGCTGCCATGGCCTGCTGTTCAGGAGCCGGCAAAGCACTAGTGCAACCCGGACAGCTCGGGTTAAGCTGCGGTGCCAGAGGCATCTGCATTGGATACGCGAATTGTTGTTGTGGAGCGTAACCATACGATGGCGTCGGAGCGGCATATCCATAGCCTCCGTATCCACCACTATAACAGCCACCAGCACCACCGTAGCCACCATAACCTCCGCCGCAACCGTAGAAGCCTAGCCAGGCAAATGGGTCAAGAAACGGGATGTACGGGATGCACAAACAGGCGGAAGCCTGGCTAGCGGTTGAGACACCAAGCACGAACGCAAGAACCGTGGTGACTACTGAACGTTTCATGTATCTAAGTCCTTTTCTCTGGCAGCCGGAAAGGGGATGGGCTGTTGTCAGAGTTTGCCTACAAGAGTTACCTTGTCATCCTGATCGGAACCTGCACGATCGGACCTTGAGCAGAAAGTTGTTTTTTCGAAAAAGAATTCAAGTTGATCGGCATACCGATGAAACGGCCCTCCGATCGACTTCCATCAACCCCACGAAACTCACCTTCCGGCAATTATTGCCGGAAGAGGTGTTGCACCGTGTGTAAGTCGACGATGCAACACTCGCAGCTTGTCAAACGATGCTTACTTCGATTCCGTTTCGTAATTCAGGGTCTCCACGGTTGCACCTTTGGCGGACAAAACGCTGCCTGGCCCCAATGCCCCCATGACCATGCGGTCGAAACGAAATTCTTTTCGCAACAGTTTCCCGTTCTCAATATCGAAGCGGATTTCGCCCTGAGGAGTTGCCTGAAGCAGTTGAGCTTTCAGCGCGGGGGCTTTTACTGTCGACATCACCGACGTGAAAAATCCGATTGTGGCAACGCCATCATCGACGTTCTCCAACCGATACGTTCGCAGCAGTTTAATCTGTCGCTTCACGCCTTCGTCCAACCGAACGCTTACGATCATGTTGACTTTCCACGTATCGCCAACCGCAATCTGATTTTCGGGCAAGGGGATCATAAAACTGGCTTGCCCGCCCTCGGGGATTTGTTCGATGCCAGCATCAGAAACCGGAGTTCCAGCGCATTGCAGAATGTAGCTGGGAGCCTTACCGGCCAGTTGCCGAGCTGTGCCCTGAAACTTCTTTGAAACGTCCTTCAGCGGCATGGTGGAATCGAAGATCTCTGGCTCATTGTCGTCCGATTTGAGCTCCATGCGGACATATTCGAACTGCATCGATGCGGCCGCCGTGTCATCGTCAACTTTGCCAATGGTAAACAATCGATTCTGTACGATTTTCGTGGTGTCGACCTTTTCTCCCTGACCAACCACTCCCTGCTGTGTCAGATGATTGATCGTTTCGTACCGAAGCTGCTCGCCGGGCTTGAATTGATATCGCAGCAGAAACTTTGGCGTTTTTGCCTCCGGTGGCTTGGCTTTGGCAGCATTCTCATTTTCCGCGGCAGGTGTTGCAGTTGCTACAATGGCCAGCAGAAACGCTGTTGTTGTTTGGCGTAATCTGAGCATCATCCCTGAGCCTCATGATTGAAGAAAAGTGTGGTTGGGTAGCCTAACAAAAGGGCCAATACGGGATCGAGGTCATTTCCGACTGTGTTTTGAGCTACGCGGCTCACTTCGGTGTATTCCGCCGAAATCGACGTTAAACTGCCGCTGTGGAGCGCCGAGTCGATGGAAAATGTCTCGGGTTCTGGCGGCGAGAAACTTTGTCAAAGCCATCACTTGTGTCTCAAGGTGGCTTTCGACCAATTCAATCTACCTAACAAAATTCCCCCTTAGATTTGCGACCGGCAGTCCCTTACAAAAGGTGTTAAGCCGGTCGATCAGAAATCGGCGGCTCAGCGCCGCAAGAAAGCAGAACCTCGATGACCGAGTATTTTCCAGATGTACCTAGAATTGCGTTCGAAGGGCCCACTTCAAAAAATCAACTGGCGTTCAAACACTACAATGCAGAAGAAGTCGTCGAAGGCCGATCGATGACAGACTGGTTACGGTTTAGTGT
>CAYZYB010001214.1:0-2173 GCA_964481505.1 uncultured Planctomycetaceae bacterium
GCTGCGGACATGCTGAAGCTGGCGATGATCAAAGTTCACGCAGCGTTAAAGGCGGGCAATTTCAAAACCAAAATGCTGCTAACGGTTCACGACGAAATCGTCTTCGACATGCTGAAGACAGAAGAAGACGCCGTAAAACCGGTCATCGAAGAAGCGATGAAAAACGCTCTGCCAATGAAGGTCCCGATTCTCGTCGAACTTGGCACCGGAACAAACTGGCTGGAAGCTCATTGAACGAAAGTAACGGCAGGTCGTCACAGCATCTCGTTCATTCCGCAGCACATTCGAACCGAACCTTCAGCGAATCGCTCGTTTCCTGCTTCACAACAACGATCAGTTTCGCTGCTCCGGAACCCCACTGGCAGCGATTTTCCTGTTCGTAGACGGTGATACCGGACATCGAACTTCGAGAATGCGGCCCGCGTTCCGAAATCGTGGTATCAAAGAACGAGCGATCGCGGGTCTTCCGAACTCCAGCCAGTTTGACAGTCACTACGGACCATTCGTTTTCATCGCCAACTAACGCCGCGATCGATTCGTCGGATCGAACGATTGATTCGAATGGTGATTCGAGTGATACGGCAGGCAGCCCAAGAGACTCTATTTGCTCGAACTCGACTTTGCGGACCTCTTTCTCGTCCAGCTTATGCTTCTTGCATAGACTTTTCACCTGGCTGTCGATGGAATTTGAGTTACCAGAAAGCCAGGAAACCGCGTAGGCCTTTCGCAAAGCCTGTTCGAATTCTGCAGTCTGCTTGTGCGATGCATAATGTCGAGCCAGTAGCAGCCATGCTTCAGGCTGGAACGGTGGATCACTCTGAATCAGCTCTACTAATCTTTGCTGTTGCTCATGGCTTCCGATTCGATTCAAAGTAACAAGCTGTTGTATGTTTGGTGCCGGAGCGTCCAGAAGTCGGTCGATCACTGCATGTCGTTCTTTTTCGCTTATGTAATTGCGATACCTTGCATAGACCCTCACTCCCGCCTCGTGTTCATCACCACCATCCGCCGATCCGAGTGCACTTGAAGTATTGAAGCTGCCATTTTTATGCGCGGGAAAAACTTCCAGCACTTCAGGCCCTTTCTTCATTCGTAAATGAAAGTGCCGACTGCCGTTCAGCTCGGCAGCCTTACCTTCCCAACCATCTTCTGAGAGTTCCGAATGAATCTGACTCAGCAAATCGGGAGCATCATCCACGCTGGCCATCTTCCAGACCGTTTCGTTGTGCAGGCAAAGACCACGCAAAGATGCCATCAGGCTTCCGTCTGCATCTTTCAGAAAAGCAAACTGCGGCGCGACGATCCAATCGCCGTTTAGTTCCGCCGGAAATTCGCAGTGCACAACTGCCTTTTCACGCTGATCTTCCATCGTTTCAGCGATCAACTCGCCAATCTTTTTCGCGATATCGTCGCCCTGCAGCCGATAGCCGGCGGCAGAAGATTCGACGCCTGTCATGCTTGACTTGTGCTCGATAGACGAACTCGAGAAGAAACACACTCGCGGCGGTGTAAGAGAATGAGACACCGTGTGAGATGCGCGAACGACAGACGTTCCCAATGTACACTGCACGCTGGCCTTCAAATCTCGACCAAGGAGCCCTGATTCCTCAATTGGGCCCAGTCCGAGGCCCAGATAGAGGTCAGGAGCCAACTCACCAACAGGTGGAACATGACCATGCGGAAAATAATCGACGCGATCAAATATTCCCCGTTCACGAAGATCTTTAAGCAACGTATCACCAACACGCTGCATCAAAAGGTGATCCGATTGATTGATAATCATCACGTGGCGGCTTGGAAAAATCGCCGGTGAGGAATGGGTACTCACAGTGCCAGTCGTCACATTGTTTGTCGACTTCAGCTTCCCCGCATGAAGCTCCAGATTCACTCCACCGCCAACGCCGTCACCACCAACTTCGTGCCAATTTCCTGCTTCGTCTTTCTGGAACGAAACCGGTTCCGTATTTGTATTTGGCGGAATAAAAAACCACACCAGAAGAAATCCAATCGCCAGCACAAACGCGAAAATCATGATCACGCGGCGTTTGCGAGGCCTGGGGCGTTGTTCGAACGATTCGTATTCCATGTTGACCTCAGAAAAGGGAATGTGATGTCACCCCACAACCTTCGGTAGTCTACCAAAACATGTGGCTACACTGGACACGTAGAAGCG
>CAYZYB010001215.1:0-2164 GCA_964481505.1 uncultured Planctomycetaceae bacterium
GATGTCAACATCCTCTGTGTAGGTGCAGAACTACACAGAGGATGTTGACATCACTCCATGGGGCAGCGCGAAGCCTGCCGGTGTTGTCATCGTCGTTCTGATCGCCTGCATGTATGCGGGCTTCGCGTGGCGGTTTGGGATCACTCCGGGAGCTCAATTGAAGGCCGAATACGATCAGCTGCATCCGCCAGCGGCCGTTGAATAAGTCGTGCGCTATGATCGAGTGCCATGATCGTTTTCGAGGTGGCGACTGGCAATCGCGATCCGAAATGGCATCGGCAGGCCGGAGACGACGTATTCGTGTCTGCTGTGTCGTGCTACCGTGATTTGGAGTTTCTTCGGGCGGAACCACAGGTACAGTCCCAGGCTGGTTAATGCCAGCATGGCGGCGCCACCCAGGATAAACATTGCCAATGGTTCGAGGTTATCGTCGAGGGATTCCACCAGCGCTGCGATCAGAACCGGAACCAGCAGCAATAGAATTGTCTGTGATAAACGATGTCGGGCTGAATTTAGGGTTGCTTGTTGTGCTTCCGTCGATTGGCCGACTGTGATGGAAGACAGTGGCGTCGTGAAGCGAAGAATCAGGTGAGTGGCCAGGAAGATTCCTATGCCAAGCATGAGCGTTTGTTCCCACGGAAGTCCTGTGTGGTCCCCGATCGCATCGGCGCAGGAGAACACAATCACCCAAACCGAATTCAGATACTTCACCCAGTTGGGATATACTCTTACCTTTACTTTGATGGTGTCGACCAGATCGTCATCCTGTCCTGTCAGCCAGCAGACGTCGGAGAAGTCGAGGTTCATCGGAGGCGAACAGAATAGCTGCCGTCCCACGACGCGATAGGGCTGTCCTTTTCGCAGGACGTTGTCGACAGGCGGTGATTCAGGAGGAGCAAACGGATTGTCGTTTGTTGCGTCGTTCATAATTTGTGTCACCCGCTATTTGTTGGCGAGCTGCAACCAAAAATCGACCAGATTTCCCGCGGCTTCATCGACATTAAAGTGTTCTGCCATGCGTGTTCGTGCTGCTGCAGCCAGTGAACTTTTGAGAGACGGATCGTCCAGCAGGCGACTGATCGCTGTTGTCAGTGTCGATGTATCGCCGGGTGTAATCAACACGGCTTCACGATCGTGGGCCAAAATTTCTGATGTGCCACCCACATCCGTGGCCACAATGGGCAGCCCGCTGGCTGCGGCTTCCAGCAACGTTCTACCGAGCGGTTCCTGTTTTGCGGTGTGTACCAGAAGATCCGCAGAGTTCATCAGCAGGTGCACATCGTCGCGCTGGCCCAGCATTCGCAGGTGCGCTGATTTTCCATTGAGTTGAAATTCGTTTTTAATGGCGGATTCAAACGCGCGGCTTTCTGCCTTTTCTGAGAATCGTGCGCCGGCCATCAGCAGAAAGATATCGTCGCGTTCCTCAAGCAGCTTGCATACGGCTCGGGCGAGTGTCAGCTGGTCTTTTCGGAGACAAATCTGGCCAACGTTCAGCAGCAGTTGGGCTGATGCAGGGATTTCCGGGAACAGCTGATGACGGATGTTTGATTTGTTCCGCGCGACAAAACGTTTGAGATCCACTCCGTTGTAAACAACGCGGCATCGATCCGCCTGCAATCCCTGCTGGATGTGAAAATCGCGGGTTGCGCGGGACACCGCGATGAGCGCGTCGTTTTGATTCAGGTCTGAGATGACCGTCTTATTGAGCTTGATGATGTCGCGCAGATGTCCCGTTCGTTTCACGTTGGGGTTCTGTAGTTGTCCTGTGAGTCGGCTCATGGACAAACTGTTTGCGTGCAGAATGTCAGGCCGTGTTTTGTCGATGATTCGCTGCAGCGCAGACCGAATTTCTTCCGCCGGTCGTTTGCCGTCGGCGTCTCGCGTGGTGAACGGAGAAACCGGAATGTCGAGTCGGCGGAGTTCGTCCGCCAGGTTGCCGTGTTCCGGCGCGATGGCGGAAAACTCCAGCAGAGAATTTTCCGCGAGTTCCCCCATCACCGCCAGCATCGAACGTTCGCCGCCGTTGAGCGAAGCGAATTCGAACAGAATGGCAACGTGCAACATGCGGCTAATTTAACAGCCAGTCGACGACTCGCCAGTCCATCCAGCGATTATCTGCATCCGCATTCGCTTTGCCAATGAAACCCAAATGACCACCGTGCTT
>CAYZYB010001216.1:0-2163 GCA_964481505.1 uncultured Planctomycetaceae bacterium
CTGTAGGATTTTTAGAGCCTGAGTTCCGTCAAGATCGCGGAGGCCTGCTCCGCGTTGAAATGTGCCCGCATCGAAGGCTTCGATGATTTTCTGCGGCGTGATTGCGTTGCGAGCTTTGGCAATTTGCTCACCAAAGCTTGTCTGGAATGCGGATCTCTCTCTCTCGGTGAAATCGGTGCCATCAAATTTCGATGCTGCTTTCGAGTCGGAATTCAGCCAACTTTTAGACGAACTAAATACGCTGTAGAAACTCGCGTCGATTCGGGCCAAAGCAGCCAGTGAGTCAACTGGGTAACCGATGTCCGTCATCTCATTAGACATCGCCAAGTAGTCATACAACCCTGTTGCATTGCGATGACATTTGATGCAGGTTGCCGCGTCACGTGATCTACAGAAGGGAAAAGTAGATCTGATCGTATAGCCTTTGATAAGTGGGTGCTGGTCCGTCTCGTCGATTAAACCGTAAAGCAATTGGCGTGCTTCCTGGTTGTGACCTTCCTGTGCGTAGAGTTTCGCGATTGTTCTGAGCGGCGACAAACGCAAGGACCCATTGCCGTAGGGAGATCCATTCGACACTCGTCTGTATTGTCTTGTGGCAATCTGTTGCAGGCAGGGTTCCAAAAGTTTGGTCACCGTGCGATCAAGCGTTTTGTCTTTCCCTGCCAGATACTCGCCCAAAAGCCAGGCGACGTCCTGTGGAACTTCGATCGAGTCCGGGCCCACGAAATACTGTTCAAGAATGTCAGTAACTTTCTCGTAGTTACCGGATTCTGCCTCCAGAAAGGTCAGCAGCGCCCAACCACCGTGCCAGGCTGGATGCTTCTTCAGTAGTCCCCGAGTTTCACCAGCAAACTGCTGCAGGACTTCGCGATCATAGCAAAGTGGCTTGACGAGGTAGAAATTGCCGCCCACGTAGGCCTCATCAAAGTTTGCTCCGTTTATAGCGAACGGTACCCATCCCGGTTTCGTGAAATCCTTTGGCAGGAAGACCGTGCGGAGATAGTAAACAGGGTCTGGAACATTCTTCCACCTGTACCCGATAGGGTTGGATAACAGGTCGTAGCTGTAGCGATATTTGAACACCGTTTTCAGGACTCTGTAACCCAAAGGTCGTATCATTGGATCGCTGCAGAGTGCTTCTATGAGACGCTTTGACTTGCCAAGATTCATCTCGCGGACTGTTGATGTATCAAAGGATTCGATCAACTCACTCACCCGACCAGCCTTCTTGAAAGTATCGATGTGCTTTCTGTCGAATGCCCCACCATAGGCTTTGTAAGCTGTTAGGTAGGCGTCGGTTGCCGCTTTCCAATTCTCTTTTTCGACCTGTTTCCGCGCCTCGGCCAACGCCTCTTTGCCATTGAAATCAGAACGAATCCATGCGGCCAGGTCTGTATCGCCGCTCTCTTCGGCTTCCTGAGCGACCTTTTCGCGTCTCCGCATATTCTTTTCCAAAGTCTCTCTCAGGACCGCCTTGGTTTGCACGCCGAGGTTGATTGACACCACGCCGGATTTCGTGGGCATCGATTTGGCAGTTGCAACCTCAAGTTTCTTCGCAGCGATTTCTTCGCCATCCTTACTGACAATCACTTTGCCCTTGAGTAACGTCACCTCAAGGACGACTTTGGCGTTGCGTTCAATCTGAAACTTGTCGGTCACCAACTTGAAATCCGAACCGTCCTGAGTGACAACAAGCTGCTTTTCATCACCCACTCGGATCGTTAACTCTCGACTTCCGTCTGATGTGCGAATGGTTTCGCCGTTGACTGTTGCTACCAACGAATTGTCCATCACGTTGACGCGCATCGTGCCATTGTTGGTCTTGATGTAGAACACACCGGCGGCCATCAACGCGAAGAAGAAAGCGGCGAGAGCGATGACCGTCAACGGTCTGGGTCGCTTTGGTGGACTCTGTGGCGAAGCCTGATGTTTGACCTCGGTCCGCGAAACAATAAACGAAACATCGTTCGTCACATCCACATCAACCGATGGCATGTCGAGACTGGTTTTGCATTCCTCGGCAAGTGCAACAAGGTTTGCGTCTGATACAAAACTTTCAAGTTTGCTAGCGACGTCGATTGCTGTCTGCGGACGATCGTCTGGATTTTTCTCCAGCATTTTCAGCAGCAGCAAGCGGAGTTCATCAGGGACATCGTTTCGAAG
>CAYZYB010001217.1:0-2162 GCA_964481505.1 uncultured Planctomycetaceae bacterium
GTGTTCTTGCGAGATCCTTGAGGGCGGATTCGTTGGGGAGACTGATCGTTAGTTGGGGGCGTCCTTCGGAGTCTCGATCGACGCATTCTGAAAGACGATCCGATAGCTTGTTAACGGTTTCTTCGTTGGCTGAATGTTCCTGTTGGCGGCCAAGTAGTTCTCCGGCCAAACCCAGAGCTGCCGTGATCAAGCTGCCTCCCGCTGTGGATATTTTTTCTCGTTTTTCGGCCAGCGCTGCGGCTTCTGCTTCGACGTGACGATATTGGCTTTCGTCGATTGCCCGTTCTTTCGGGAGCAGCACTTCGAGACGCCGTTTGAGGTCTTCCATGCCGCTGTGCATTGCGACCTCATTGACGTCGCTGTCGAAGTTGATTGATGCATCAGACAGGCCCTGCTTGGCCGCGAGTGTGTCCAGTAGCTTCTCTTCAATCGTCGGTTCCCCACCCGTCGGAGCGACAGTCACCAGCTTGTAAACATGAACCGGATTCTTCTGCCCCATGCGGTAGGCTCGGGCGATTCGTTGTTCCAGCACCGCGGGATTCCAGGGTAGGTCGACGTTGATCACGGTGTTCGCCGCCTGAAGATTCAGGCCTGTTGAACCGGCGTTGGTCATCAGGATGACTCGACAATCCGGATCATTCTGGAAACGACTTACCAACATGCCTCGTTTTTTCTGAGGTACCTGGCCGTCCAGTCGTACGAAGTCGGCTCCGAACTGTTCGAGGCGTCGTTCGACGCGGTCCAGCATTCGCCGCCATTCGCTGAACAGCACAATCTTACGTGTCGGGTCGTCAAGCAAATCGGAGAGAAGCTCGGTGAGCCGTTCCAGCTTGCTGCTGAATTCGGGCGACTCCTGATCCAGCAGATAAGTACTGTCGCACGCCATTCGAGCATTGCTGAGGCAGCCCATCAGAACCAGTCGATCCATTTCGGTCATGAACGCTTTGCTCGCGATTTGAGCGGCCCGCGCAACATTTGCGTTTTGGCTGTCGAGCTGTTCCTGCGTACCTTCGATCCGTACAACTTCGTCAGTACGCGCCGGTAGCTGGTCAGAAATTTCGGCGCGAGTACGTCTTAGCAGCACGCCCGACAGTTTCTCTCGCAGCTCGTCGAGGCGATGGTAGCCCTGTGTTTTTCCGCGTTCATCAACGAGATGATGGCGGTTGAAGAACTGGTAAGCCGGGCCAAGCAACTGATCGTCGACGAATTTTGTGACGGTATAGAGTTCACCCAGCCGGTTTTCGAGCGGTGTGCCGGACAGCACCAATCGAAACGGGCTGTCGAGTTGTCGGATGACGTTGCTGGTCTTTGATTCCCAGTTTTTGATCCGCTGGCCTTCATCCAGAATGACCAGATCCCACGGCACTGTTTCTATGGCCGACAGGTCGCGGATGACCTGTTCATAGTTACAGATCGTGAAGAACGCATCGCTGTGGTATTGCTCAGCCCGCTCTGTACCGCTGCCAAGTACGATCTGTGTGGAACGATCGCAGAATCGTGTGATCTCATTTCGCCACTGACTTTTCAACGACGCCGGGCAAACAACCAGCACGCGAGAAATGTCTGCCTGTCGAGCAAGTAACTCAGCCACGCCGATGCCCTGGATGGTTTTGCCGAGCCCCATGTCGTCTGCCAGGATCGCTCGACCGGCGCCTGCGGCGAACGCGATGCCGTCCAACTGGTACGGCAGCAACTCTGCATGCAGCAGTTTTTTTCGCAGCGGATGAGTCTTCAGTCGGCGGCGGATCGGTTCGCATTCGCTGCGAATATGATCCTGTCGCAATTCGCGGCTGACAAATTCTTCAGCGTCCGGAAAAATGGTGACACGATAATCGGCTTCTTCCAAAGCCTGAATACGTGTCATGATGTCGCGTCCGTTGGTCAGAGGGCATCGGTCGGCTTTGTCGACGATTTCTCGAATCTTGTCGTCACACTTGTTAGGCAGATTAAAGATCACTCCACGAACCGGGCCATAGTCAAGCCTCACCGATATCCTCGAACGACGATACGGCTTGCTGAGAGCCTTCTGTGTGAAGCGTTTCTTCACTTTCGCCTGGACGTGCAGAATGTGTTTGCAGGTGCCAAGTCGGTTTGTGCGAAAGTCAGGGCAGGAGCAGAAGGACTGATCGTCTTCCATGCTTCGCAAAGCGACGCGGTAGCTG
>CAYZYB010001218.1:0-2158 GCA_964481505.1 uncultured Planctomycetaceae bacterium
CTCAAGGAGGTCTTTGCTGACAAAGAAATCATCGGAAAATTTCATCTCGACATTGCCGGTACGAACGACCAAACCTGGACGAATGCGATCCGAGGGGCGGATGCCAAACCTGGAATCAACATCATTCGAGCGGGCAGGTTTGGGATGGATGGTATCCTGATGAAGCAGCTGACTCTAAGGACGTCCGCCAGAGTCCTGAAGAAAACACTGCTCGCAGCGAACGAAGAATTCAGTTCCACAGAGGAACGGAAGTCTTACAACGACCACGTGCGAGAAGGCAAACGCAAGCAGATCTACTTCGAAAACGAAATCCCCTACGGCGAAGACCGAGACGGCGACGGCAAGCCCGACTAACAAAACCTGCTATAGGGAATTCATGGATTTCCCACCATCGCGCGCTCCGCCATATCCGTGTTGCTGTCCGCCAACGCGGGAGCAACCGTCAACATGCCGTCCGAGCAGGCGAACACAACCACTAACAATTATAGTTTAAATTCGCGTGGTCGCTGAAAGGCGAGTTCGTTTGTTCTTGAGTGTGTTGATATGTTTTTCAAATTGGTCGAGTCGATGTACCAGTTCGCCGTGTAATGACAAACCGCCGTATCATTTCCACCTTCACAGCTCCAACAACAATACCGTCCAGTATCAACACCAGGGGCCTTGCAGTGAATCTCCTTCGGTTTAGAATGAGTTCATTGGCAGATATCAATGAACTCATTTATATCGCAAGGGATCACGGGCAGCGGCTGCCCAACGTTTCGAAAATCGCTGACCGAACTCCTACCCGCTCACGAAGTGGAAAAGTTCAATGCACGATCTTTGAGTCTGACTCATAGATCGCAATTCATTAGCCAGCAAAGGGGACGACCGCTGAATTGGGACTCACCCGAAATGAAGGAATGCCGTCGCCTGATCCGGAAGTGCTACCCAGACTGCACGGCGACGGTTCACGTCAACAAACCAATGTGTGCATACGCACTGGTGACGGCAATGTCATGGGGACTGCACGACACAGACTATTCCTGCGAAGCGTGCCCCCGAGAGACGCGAAGCGCGAGTGACAAAGACTTAGCGTCCCAAGGCGGCGTCTGGGATAATGATGACTCCACAATCTATCAGCGGCTTCTTGATCGTGCTGGGTTCTCTCCAACTGGGCGTGCCGTAATCCTTCCTGATGACTACTGTACGTTCGGTAGAGCACCTATTGTTTGTGACTCCAGGACAGCAAGTGAACGGGTGTTTGAATTCTCTGACAAAAACGCTGGAGACGCACAGTGTTCAGTACTCTTTGATAACATAAGCGACATTGTTTTCGTCTACGAATCGGGAGAGGCGATGGTCTTGGATCACGATCAGAGATTCTTTTGGGGTAAATCCGCCTCATTAAGAGTCGTCGCAGGCTCGCTAACAACTGAGAGTTTGACTTAGCGTGGTCGCTGATGGCGCGTTCGTACGTTCTTGAGCGTGTAAGTCTGGATGCGTGTTTTTCAGATTGGTCGAGCCGAAGATCAAACTCTTTGCTCAAGGAGTCCGGTTGAGGGTTCCCTGTGGTCATTTCTTCTCCGAGTTTGCCGAGTTTCGGTCGCCTCTCGGGGTTAAGAGGTTCAGTGAGCCTTGGGGCCTTTGAGACGAGTGGACGTGGCGTGTTGATCGGTGGCCTGATTCCAAAGAGTGTTCTTCATGGAGTCTGAAGCCGTCATCCGGAATCCAGATACGGCGGCGGGTGACATGCGTTGCATCGCCCGATTCGATGTGGATGTGTTGATGGCGACGCGATGAGCATGCGCAGCCAGATGCTTCAGCACGCCCTGTCCGTCACCGTTTAGACGGGGTATCGTCAATCGATATTGAGTGAACGTGAGGTTGTTTCTGACAGCAGGAAACGGTATCAATCACTTTACAGAGTGATTTGGTTGGTCGCTGTTCGGATGGGCCACGCTTGTTTTCCTTTGATTCCTGAAAATCTCCATGCCAAACGATATTCCGCTGGATTCTGATGACGAAAAACAGCGTGCCATGATCGAACGTCTGAAGGCGTTTGGAGCATTGCGTGTTATGGTGATTGATGATGAGCCTGCAATCTGCAAAATCATCGGCGTGTACCTGAAAGAAATTGGCTTCACGAGTTTGTGCCTGACAGAAATCGATGACCTTGAAC
>CAYZYB010001219.1:0-2158 GCA_964481505.1 uncultured Planctomycetaceae bacterium
GTTTGATACCTGTCCAGCCGTGATGGAACGGATCAGGGCCTCTCACTTTGCGGAAACAGGAAGTAATCTTCAAACAACAGCAACGACTCAGAAGTTCCATTCGAGCCATACACAAATCGACGAGAGATGTTACCTGGAGATGTTACCTATCAAAGTTGTCTTTTCGATTGGAAGTATGGATGGCGGCGGCGCTGAGCGGCAGCTCTGCGCTTTGTTGCGACACCTCGACCGCACCAAAATCGAACCGTTGTTGTACCTGGTCTATCGTTCGGGGCCGCTGTTGCAGGAACTTCCGGATGATATTTCCGTGAGTGCTTTCGAAGAACGCTACACGGGTTCTCAGCGTTTCGGGTTTCTGATGCACGGTCGTCGTGTTCGTGATATGACTTCTTATCTGAAGGAGTGCAATGCCGACGTCTGTTACGACCGAACGTTTTTGATGACGCTCATCGCTGCCGATGCCGCTCAAAGCGCGGGAGTACCGAATGTGTCGACTGTGGTAACGGATCCATCTTTGGGTTTCGCACCGGTTGCCGGACGGCACCAATGGGCCAAGAAACGAATTCTTCGTCGGCTCTATCAGAATTCGACCACGGTGCTGGCGAACTCCACTGGAGCAGCTCGATCAGCAGAACGATTCTATGGACTTTCCGATGGTTTGGTGACGACATTGTACAATGGAGTCGACTTCGAAAAGGTACAGCGACACGCGACCGCGGCGATTGACGATACATGGTGGAATACTTCGACAGGTACGGAAAAGTTGTTTCGTATCGTGACAGCTGGACGCCTCAACGAACAAAAAGGATTCCACCTGCTGATTGATGCGCTCGCCCAGCTTCGCGCTCGGTTTGAGGACGTTCAGTTCAGGCTCGCGATTCTGGGTGAGGGCCCGGCGAAGGATCAGCTGGAACGTCAGATCGCCGCTCTCAACCTCTCGTCCAGCGTGCGGCTGATGGGCTTTCGGTCGGACGCCGCTGCGTGGTATAAATCAGCCGATTTGTTTGTTTTACCGTCGTTTTTGGAAGGGATGCCCAACGTTTTGCTGGAGTCAATGGCATGTGGGACCCCTGTGCTTTCAACCGATTGCCCGTCGGGTCCGCGAGAGATTCTGGTGGACGGAAAATTCGGCGAACTTTGTGAAGTTGGCAGTGCTGACAGTCTCGTAGAAGGAGTTTCCAGATTTGTCGCGGACGATCAGTATGGAAAACGTTTCGAAGTTGAGGCGAAGAATCATGTGCAGCAACAGTTCTCAATTCAAAATGCGGCCGCGCAGCTTGAAGAGATTCTCATGCACGCCGCAGAGACGAAGCAGAGCAGATGAAGTTGATCAGAATTCGGACTGAGGGGATACGATGAGAGCAATTTCAAAATTGCTGCGCTGGAACTGGCTGGCCATATTATTGCTGTTGAGTTCGAACAATTCGATCACAGCGACCGCTCAGTCACGCGACAAGTACTCCGCGGCGCGCAGCAGGATGATGAAGGAAACAATCCAGGCAGAAGGGATTGAGAATCCACTCGTCCTTGATGCCATGGCAACAGTGCCTCGCCACGAATTCGTCGCCGGCAGTCTGCGCGGACGCGCCTATCAGGATGTTGCCCTGCCGATCGGAGCACAGCAAACAATTTCTTCGCCGTTTATCGTCGCCTACATGACCGAAACCATCGACCCACAGCCGGAAGACAGGGTTCTGGAAATCGGTACCGGCAGCGGTTATCAGGCGGCCGTGCTGGCAATGATCGTTGACGAAGTTTACTCGATCGAGATTGTCGACAGTCTCGCAAAGTCAGCGACAAAGCGTCTGGAGAAACTCGGCTACGACAACATCACTGTGAAAAATGGAGACGGCTATCTGGGGTGGAAAGAACACGCGCCGTTTGATCGCATTATTGTAACGTGTTCTCCTGAGAGCGTACCGCAGCCGTTGATCGATCAGCTCCGTGAAGGCGGCACAATGGTGGTTCCGATCGGCGAACGCTATCAGCAGTCGTTCTATCTTTTTACTAAAAAAGATGGCAAGCTTGAGGAAAAGAAACTGGTGCCAACTTCGTTCGTGCCAATGACGGGGACTTCGGAAGATCAGCGACGCGTGCAGCCGGATTCGAACAACCCGCGCATTGTAAACGGCGACTTCGAATTGGACGTCAATGAAGA
>CAYZYB010001220.1:0-2155 GCA_964481505.1 uncultured Planctomycetaceae bacterium
TCGCGTGACAGATCTGAAGGCGGCGCTGCCTGATCAAACAGCTGACACGAAAGCACTGACTCAATCCATTATCCGACGCCTGCGCTTGAACGAAGGCAATCCGGCAGCCGGGAAAGCCACATTCGCCAAACATTGCAGTGTCTGTCACCGGCGGAATCAGGAAGGTGGACTCGTCGGACCGCAACTTGATGGAATCGGTTCGCGCGGAACGTCGCGTCTGCTGGAAGACATCCTGCATCCCAATCGTAACGTCGATATTGCGTTTCGTACTTCCGTCCTGGAATTGAAGGACGGACGAGTTGTTTCCGGAATCATTCGCCCAACACAGGATCCGGCACTTGTGGATGTCATTGACGTCAAAGGCAAAACGAAGACCATCACAACAAGTGAAATTCAGGAACGTAAAGACTCAACGATATCCCTCATGCCCGGCAACGTGGACAAACTGCTGTCCGAAGACGAACTCCTGAATCTGGTGCTCTGGCTGTCGCGTTAGAATCGTTCGACGAATAACTGAGCGGACCGACATTCGCCGCGGGTGTGTTGATGGACGCAAAACCAGTTCCGGGAAGTCGCCAATGTAAGTTCCGCCACGCTGGTGGGACATCAAATATCGATGCCGTGATTCATTTCCAAAGACGGCTCGGCGGAATTGGGCTTCCCAACCAAAACTGCTGGAACACCGGCATAGGTACAGTGCGCTGCAACGTCTGTCAGAACAACGCTGCCAGCGCCGATCTTGGCACCTTCTCCGATTTCGACGTTGCCTAAGACTTTTGCTCCAGCACCCAACAGAACGCCGCGCCGCACTTTGGGATGACGATCCCCCGTCTGTTTTCCCGTGCCACCAAGAGTCACTTCGTGCAACATCGAAACGTTGTCTTCTACAACAGCAGTTTCTCCGATCACCACTGAAGTCGCGTGGTCCATCAGAATGCCTTTGCCAATCCGTGCGGCCGGATGAATGTCGACGCCGAAGCCTTCAGAAATAAGATTCTGCAAATGCACCGCCAATAGCCGGCGATCATTACTCCAAAGCCAGTTGGCTACGCGGTAAGCTGCAAGAGCGTGTATGCCCTTTAGGTACAGGAACGGAATCAAGCAGCAGTCCACTGCAGCGTCGCGTTCCCGAACGGCACGAATGTCAGCCTTAATCGCTTCGCCGATTTCCGGATCGCCGTTCAATGCCGCATCAATGATGTCTCTCAACTGCATGCCACGCAAATCGCCGAAGTCGAGCTTGCCCGCGAGATGGTAGCTGACGGCATCTTCAAAACGATCATGATTCAAAATCGTGGCATACAGAAAGCTCCCCAGCATAGGTTCCGTGTTCACGTGCTGCTGAGCGGTATCGCGAATTGCCTGCCAAACGCAGACGTCTGATGATGATGATGCCATGTAAGAAACCGATGTCTCTGAATTAGTATATTTGTATCCTGTACGACGCTGACTCGTGGCGGCAGGCAGCTCATGACCGAGTGCGATTCATCGATTTCGGTATTCAGCTGTCGCCGTTAGATTTGGTCTTCCAGAGTGAGTCGAGCGAACGCAGATCTTCGCTGAACAATGCCTGAGACAAAAGATCCTTCGGTCCCAAAAGCCCCTTCCGGATGACAATTCCCACTCACGACAGACTGAACATCAATCGTGAGTACGCCCTCTCAATAGATCCTTGCGTAAGCGGGTGGCAGGGGTTGGAACGAGGCACGAGTGAAACCCCGGGGGTTCCTTCGCAAGCTCAGTCCAACCCCGGCCGCCCTTTGATGCTGAGCGTTTTCATTCTAGTGAGGAGAGATTTAGTTAACCAGAACCCCTTCGCTGCGGCGCAACTCAGCGTCGTACGCCGTAGACCACCGACCGCGACTGCTGCAGCCATTCTCAAACGCATTCAGGCAGCGGGGTGAAGGCGGCACGTCACGAATGTGAATCCACGACACCGCTGGCAACCCAAATGTCCTAAGTTTTCAATTGAGGTAAAATTGCAGCAAAAGGCAGCGTTGACGGAAGATCATCAGCGACAATATGGTGAAATCAAGGGCTTCTCCGTACAATTCAGCGATCCTTTCCGGAGAACTGCTTGAACTTCCCATCAAAAATTCGTTTCGTGGTGCAGTCTAACGCTAAATACTCGTCGACAGTGTTGCCGCTAGCGGCA
>CAYZYB010001221.1:0-2146 GCA_964481505.1 uncultured Planctomycetaceae bacterium
GTGGCAGAACGGTCGCTTGAAGCGTACTGGCACGAATGTCGAATGGACAACCACCGGCAGCAAATGATTGCCAGAACTATCATCGACCAGAAGGCTTATCGGCACACGAACCTGTTGTCTGAGTTCGCCCAGCGGGAACTGGAACGCTACTCCCAGCCCACGAAGCCTGTGACATCCGGCCGTAACGCTTCCGCGTTGATGGCCAGACGTTCCGAGATATCGGAACTGCAAACGCTGCTGCGGTTTCTGCGAGATCAGGGCGACGAGCAAACGGAATTGACCGCTCGCCGAGTCGCGTTGAGCGTTAAGGATCCAGGTATCCAGGATGCCGTACTGGGATTCGTGTTTGCGTCGGGCCAGGCTGACAATTCTCAGCTTGCCAATCAATACATTGAAAAACGATTGATGATCGCACCGGCTGAATCGACGACTTCTGCACAAACAAAGCCGGACGATCTGAGCGGCAGAATTGAAGCGGCTTACATGACAGACTTCCTGCTCGCCACAGTCAGAAAGTATCCGAAGACGTCGTATGCCGAACACCTGTTCGAATTGGAACAGGCAAACTTCATTCCCAGTAATCGACGAACCTATGCCTTCAAGGCTGCGTTGCGTTGTGCCTCGGATAAGCAGTTGCAGGCTGTCATTGATCAGTTCGATGAACTGAGCAAGTCACGGAAGACCGAAGTACTGGGACAGTTGTCGGTCATTAACCATCCCGCTCTTATGACACTGATACAAAGATGCCTTGAGCAAAAGGACACGAAGAGCGTCGCCCTGGCCATGCTGAAGAGAGAAAGATCGCCGGAAGCGATACTGATCGTCATCGACGAACTTCAAAAGCTGATTGCGAAAGTGGAATCTGAAGCGGCCGATCAACCTGCCGTCACTCCCAGGTCTGTGCCGAAAAATGGACTGCAACGAAGCACTTCAGTCACAACCACGGGTTATGACCGTTCAGTCCGTGAACTACTGACAGCAATGGCCGATCACAACCACCAGTACATTCATCCTGAAGCACGGCGGACCATCAATCGTATGAGGCGGTCTCCGGTTTTTTCGCTGCAAAAATTTGGCCAATCAAGCATGGAGACCGAACTTCGGACAAGGCCTGAGGCACTGCAGAGGAAAATTATTGCAGCCTACAAACTTCAGGAGAACGATGAATTTGCCAAATCGAAAGAGGCATTTGAGTCGATCGTTGCAGAACATCCTTTTTATGTACACGCATACACAACTCTGGCTTCGTTGAATCTGCGAGCTGGGCTGGCTGAAGAAGCTATGGAGCGACTCCGGACTGCGGATGCTCTTAACCCCGAAGACATTCACACACAAAGTATGATTGCTCTCGCAGAAATCCGATTAGGAAATGCTCAGGTGGGCATCGACCTTTCAGAAGACATCCTGAAATCGGTCCCCGACCTCCCCACCACTCTGCGCTGCGACACCCTCTACAACACGGCCTGCGCTTACGGTCGAGCGATCGAAATTGAAGAGAGCTCCGTCGCGAAGAAGAAGTACCGGGACCGAGCGATCGAGCTTTTGGAAGACTGCGTCAGCAGGCAGGGCGGATTTTCTGAAGCGGACCACATTCTGGCGGATCCGGATTTGAACATCTTTCATGACGATCCCGCGTGGCCGTCCATCATCGAAAAAGTTCGTGACAACGAAAAGAAACTGGAGGAATAGCGATGCCAAAGGAATGTACTTCCCTCAGAAGCTTGCTGGCCTTCTTGTTTTGCATAGCTCCAGCGATGTGGGGCTCGCCAACGTCCGCTGCAAACGCGGAGGTCGAACAAACCGTCAACCAGGCTTTGGACTTTCTGGTGTCTGTGCAGAAGCGACAGGGATATTGGGAAGCCGAACAGGGAAACTATCGCGTCGCCATGACAGCTCTGGCTGGCACGGCAATGCTGGCGGAAGGCTCAACCGCGACCACGGGACGTTATGCTCGCCCCATCGGACTTGCGGTTGACTACCTCATTTCGCTCAGCAACAACAACGGACTGATCGGATACCGTAACGACGGCCACTACACATACGGTCACGGATTCTCCATGCTGTTTTTAAGCCAGGTGTATGGCGAAGAAGAGGACATTCGACGGCGGAAAGAGATTCGAGACGTGCTGCAGCGAGCGGTCCAGTT
>CAYZYB010001222.1:0-2145 GCA_964481505.1 uncultured Planctomycetaceae bacterium
AATTAGAACACGTCGCTGAGGAGCTTACGGAATGCATCGTCTGGATGAA
The DNA here is from genome assembly GCA_964481505.1 of uncultured Planctomycetaceae bacterium. Classification (GTDB taxonomy): domain Bacteria; phylum Planctomycetota; class Planctomycetia; order Planctomycetales; family Planctomycetaceae; genus Fuerstiella. Next base: position 50 of record CAYZYB010001222.1, read on the forward strand.
ACGCTAACGAAACTCGTCGAAATCGGTCAGGAACAGGGATACCTGTACTTTTCTCAGGTTCACGATTACCTACCCAATGAAGCAGAAGATCCGCGCAAGCTGGACTATCTGATCATGGTGCTGGAAACGCTGAACCTTGATTTGATCACAGACCCGCCGGTTTATGATGATTCGGCGAGCCCCGCTGAAAAGAAACGCCGCCGCCCGGAAATCCGACTCGAAGAAGAACCGACTCGCGGAACTGAAGATCCGATTCGAATGTACCTCACGCAGATGGGCGAAATTCCACTGCTGACACGCGAAGAAGAGATCTTTCTGGCCAAACAAATCGAAGTCACTCGTCGCCGATTTCGCCGTGCCTTGCTGAGCTGCGATTTTTCGATGAACTACGCCTTCGAAACACTCAGCCAGGTTCATCGTAGCGAACTGCCGTTCGACCGTACGATCAAAGTTTCGATGACAGAAAGTCTCGAAAAAGAACAGATTCTGGGGCGAATGCCGCATAACCTGGCGACGGTCGCATCAATTCGAGAACGCGACCTGACCGACTTTGCAATGGCTCGATCGCTGGGTCTCGAAAGCGAACAGGGGCAGCGTCTGCGTGCCGGTATCGACGAACGACGCCGACGCAGTGTGACTCTTCTGGAAGAACTCAGCCTGCGAACTCAACGTCTTCAGCCGTGCATGAAGCGGCTCGAACAGATTTCGGTTCGCATGCTGGATCTACAGGAACAAATCCGCAACCTCGACGGCCTTGCATCTGCGGACGACGAACGCAAACACATGCAGAAAGAACTGCATGACCTGATCGACCTCACCATGGAAACTCCGGATTCACTCGGCGTGAAAATGGAAGCTCTGGAAGCTCGCTATCAGGAATACGAACAGGCGATGCGAGACCTGTCTGGCGGAAACCTGCGACTTGTTGTTTCCATTGCCAAAAAGTACCGCAACCGTGGCCTGACATTCCTTGACCTGATTCAGGAAGGAAACACAGGACTGATGCGAGCGGTCGACAAGTACGAATATCGCCGCGGCTATAAGTTCTCAACTTATGCCACATGGTGGATTCGACAAGCGATCACGCGAGCGATCGCCGATCAGGCTCGGACGATTCGAATCCCTGTTCACATGATCGAAACCATGAGCCGTCTGCGAGCTGCGGCTCGCGAACTGCTGCAGGAAATGGGCCGCGAACCGTCTGTCGAAGAAATGGCAGAAGTCGCAGACGTGCCAATTGAAGAAGCTCGACGCGTAATGCGAATCAGTCGCCAACCGATCAGCCTCGACAAACCACTCGGCGAAGGCGAAGACAACAGCTTCGGCGAATTCGTGGAAGACAAAAGCAACGATAGCCCGGTTAGCAACGCGGCGTCAGAAATGCTGAAGGACAAAATCGATTCTGTCCTGAAGACTCTAACCTACCGCGAACGCGAAATCATCAAGCTGCGTTATGGCCTGGGCGACGGATACACTTACACGCTGGAAGAAGTTGGCCGCATCTTCAAGGTGACTCGCGAGCGAGTCCGCCAGATCGAAGCCAAAGCCGTTCGCAAACTTCAGCATCCGGTGCGAAGCCGTCAGCTGCAGGGTTTCCTCGAAGGAATCTCAGCCATCGCTGCTGGTCACTAAGTCGTCTTCAAACAGGTCATGAATGACGAGGTCGGTCTTTCGTCAGGCTCAGAATTCGAAGCTCCCTCTGGCATTGCCCAGTGGGAGCTTTTCTGTTTTATGGAACGCTACTGGCCGGCAGCATCGCGATCTGCGCCGCAAATCCCGTCTTTTTTGCCGGTTGAGGCCTCTGTAATCGTAATGCCCACTGGTAAATGATTGCCGAAAACGCCTAAACTTTGCAAAAGGATCATTTTGCGAACAGGGATCGTGGCAATATGTGGATGAGGCTTCAAAACAAATTATCGGGTACTTCGACCGCTGCTGGATTCCGGCACAGGGAATTCCGCCGCGACAGAACCTCAGGACAGTTGCAACTTCAGCTGTTTGTGTTGATGACCGTCGTTTCTACCTCCGCTTCCGGGTTGGCGCAGCAATCGCAGCCATCCGTTGACTTCCCTGCGTGGGAAGAATTGATGCAGGGC
>CAYZYB010001223.1:0-2142 GCA_964481505.1 uncultured Planctomycetaceae bacterium
GCCGCAGGATAGTGCCGAATTCCCTCGAATTTCATCAGGATTACTCTCTGGTCATAAAACTGTCGGCCGGTTTGGCCTGAACGTAGCGCCGTAGAGCCGCCGCTGCGAATATGATTGGATACAACCGCTCAAAATACCAGAGTTTCGCAAAATAGAAACCGATTGGCGAAGGATCAGCGATCGAACCATTGTTGACTCTTGTTGATAGCCAATCCGCCCCCAAATTCACCGCATTTTGCGAATTTTCTAAACCAGCCAGAGCTTCGACGGCAAGACCCGTTTCTTCGGTTGAGCTTTCCAGGCCCTTTCGACCTGACCAGCCGCCGTCCGGGTTTTGATTGTTTATTAACCAGGCAACACCTCGCTTGCCGGTTTCGCTCCCCAACTGTCCAGTTTCTTTCAACGCTAATACCACCTTGGCGGTTCCGTACAACGGGTTCTCGTCGTTTTCGTTGAATTGATTGCCGAACCAAAGCGGCAGCCAACTGCCATCTTCGGCCTGGGTTTTCTGGAGAAAATCGAGCCCCTTACGAATCGCCGTTTCTGCCCGAACGGAAAGCTCAACCGGGACTTCCCGAATCTGCGCCTGCCACGCCGCCAATGCTCGCAGTGTATGCGCCGTCAGATCGTTGCTGCTGCGATCAAACGGAAGCGTGCCCCAGCCGCGACAAAACGTCGGCCAGCCGCCATCTCGGTTTTGCAGGTTCAGTAACCAGACCGCCGCGTTTTGCAGTGCTTGGGCTTCTGCTGCAGTGAAGGTTTCGTGTGGTTGCCGGAGGTTCATCACTGCCAGCATCGCGCCGGGAGTATCATCGGCATCGGGAACACCGCCGGGCAGATCCGTCCACGCCCAGCCACCGGATGGTGAATTTGTGTACGGATGAGTCACCTTGTATTGTTGCTCCAGCAACCAGTTGCGAACGGCGTTGCGATCGATCTGTTCGATGGCATCGCTACTGGCCGCCGTTGGTTCTCCCGCAAGTGCGTTGACGCTTAACGTGGTCACCCACGTGGCCAGATTCGTGTCAATCGGCCAGCTTCCGTCTTCAAGAACGGACGCAGTAATGAACTGCAAGCAGCGTTTTGTGACGGAATGATCGTGATAGCCCGCCCCCAGCAAACTCATGCAGACAAAGCTGGTCAGCGGTGTGGCTTCAAGAAAACCACCGTGTTCGGGCTGAATCGATTCCAGCACTTTAAGCGACGGCTTGATAGCGGCGCGGCGAATCCAGCGAACGATCGGATTCCAATGCCCGCGTTTCTGAAAAATCAGCTGACCGATGGCGATCAACGCGGGCAACGCGTAGCTCACGACCGGCATGCGAACGGCGGCATAAAACCTGGCCGGAACGCAGGACAGTTCGAACGGCAGCGGCATCACGCGTTTCCAGTCAACAATGCCCGCCAGCGCACAGTGTGTCAGGATCGGAACGGAGAACGTGTGGTCTTTGCCGTATCGCTTGATGACCGCATCCACACCGCCCGCTTTTTCGATGTAAACCTGCGAGGTGGCGACCGTGTTCGCATATTCTTCGGTTGTCTTTGTCGCATGGAAGACCGCGTTGGCCAGCATCGTTGTGGAAATATTGCTGATGCTGAGAACCGTATCGCCCCAGCCGCCGTCGTCGTTTTGGTGATCAACCAGCCACGTCAGTCCCTGTTCCACAAGTGCGGCGCGGCCGACTGTCTTTTCTTTTTGTTCCGCCAGTGACAGCGCCATCACCGCAGTTGCTGTCGACAGTGCGGACGTCGAAAGTTCACCTTCCCACCAACCGCCGGCAGTTCGTTCGCTGAGCAATCGATCGGTCACCTGCTGACAGGCAGCCTTTATGGTTTCGGCGTCAACAGTGGGCACAGGGAAGGACTCAAGTACAGGGCGGTAATGCAGCAGGCGTTGCATTATACGCCGACAAACTCAAATCACCATCTGGTCGATTCGTCGAATCGACGAGGGTGTCGTCGCAGAAAATTGCGAAGTTTTAGAGTGTGGCCAGGGTTGGAGTGAGGTACGAGCGACCCCCCGGGGTTTCCTTCGGAGGCTCAGTCCAACCCCGGCCGCCCATTGCAAATGCAACAATTTGCTACCACACCCACCGTAGCCTTTACGGCATGCAGGATGGTTGCCGCTGTTCTGTTTTACTA
>CAYZYB010001224.1:0-2136 GCA_964481505.1 uncultured Planctomycetaceae bacterium
GGTTTTCAGGAACTGGTCGCCGTTTGCCGCGCGTAGTTCATCAGAAACAAGCACTACCCGCGTCGCGGCAACGGTCGTTTCACGATCCGAGAAAGCGTGGCTGCCGACTCCTCCAGTGTCCCGTCATTGTTGAAAGCAACGTAATCCGTGGGGCAGTTCTTCGTGTGCAAAGCGTACATCGTGTCGTCGTAAATTTTGTGTCCCGCAGCAGTCACTTCATCTTTGCGTTTCTGCACATTCTCGAAACTCGTCAGGCAATGGGCCACGGGAATTCTGCACCCAAACCACCGCATCAGCCATGAAAAGCGGCTGAATTTCGGATGGTCTGTCTTCCTGTCCAGATACAGAAAGTCGGGCAACGCGCGGTCGACAAACGTCACTTTGGAACTGGAGAACAGAATTTTCAATCGCAGACCGAAACACGCTCGAAGATACACTAGCGGGCTGATCACTTCGTCAAAATTTTCGCGGGATTGAAAAGTGAGCGGGCGAATGAAAATCACGGCCAACTTATAGAGCAGTGACTTGCGGTAGAGATGCTTGCCCGTGTAGACACGATCGATCACTTCGCCTTTCGCTGCGATTTCAGTTGCAAGGGATGTCTTTCCCGCGCCGTCGCAACCCATGATCGAAATCCAGCCAGTCTTTCGTGGTGCAGCCAGCCAGTTGCTAACCAAACGATTTCGCGGATGCGTCATGGCTGCAGACCGACCGACTCCATTTTTTGCAGCGGACTTATTTCGAATCACCTCCAATGTGAACGATTCGTCTTCCATCGAAACACTGCCAGTCGTCCGAATGTTCGTCAAACGCTGAGCCAGTTCTGTATGGCCTTCCTGCGTACAGCGGTCTGTGTAGCTGGCCAGCCGCTGTTGCTGTTTGGGATCACTCAACGCCTTCTTTTTGCAAACCAAATGGTGCACAAAGACACTAGCCTCAACGTCCAGTGGCAAACGCAGGAAGCCACCGTCTTCCGGACGAGCGATCTCCGTTACGTGATCGAAGGAAAGCCAATCGCGGCCGCCATCCAGCTGCGGCAATTCGATCCACAGATCAAAATGGAGTGAATGTCGTCCGTCGATTGAATAAAGAAAGAACTCCAACTTTCGTTGCCGTTGACGCACAACGCGAATGTGGCACATTCCGTCGCGTACCCATTCCTGAGCCGCATCCAAAAGAGCATCAACCGATGACTCGGCCCCGAGCAGATCGATGTCGTCACCGTCAAACGCCTTTTCATCCGGTGCTTCGCCGCGAAGCTGTACAAACGCCCAATCGCCGCTCAAAAAGAGTTGCAGGCACGTCAGCAACTTTTCGCGCGGGGTTGATTCAGGCATGCTGACTTCCTGTACACAATTCCTGATAAACCTTCAGCGTTTCCTGCTGCATTGTGGAAAGCAGGAAGTCGTTTGTCGGGGTCGGAGGTTCCAGATCTCCATTCTTCGCTGCCAACAGACTGTCCGCCAGTGCGGTTGTATCCTTCAATGGGACAAGCCCCGCCGGATACACCGCCGACAGCACTTCACCAACTCCACCATGATTATAGCCCAACGTTACCTTGCCAAGACGCACAGATTCAAGAACCGCTCGCCCGAAGCTCTCCGGCGGATCTGCGGTCGTCGAAACAACGGCATCACAGGACACGATGACGTCTCGAATGTCCGAACGATGCCCCGTGAAAACGATCTGTTCCTGCAGCGAAAGATCGCGAACTTTTTCCCGCAACTCCGTCGCGTACACCTGACGTCGAGGATCTTCGCCGCCTGCAATTACGCCGAAGATTTTCACGTCGCGATCCTTAAGTGACCGAATTGCTTCAAGCAAATCGAAATGCCCCTTCAAGCGAGTGACTCGCCCAGGAACGCACGCCACGAACTGCCCCTTTAGCTGCGGGTATTGCTCATACCACGCCTGCTTCCATTCCGTCGTTGCCTCGTAGCCAAAGGGAAACTCAACAGGATCAACTCCTCGATGGATGATCGAAAGACGGCTCTTGTCAAGATCCGGATAATGTCGTGACAGATGATCGACGACCGTCTGCGACACAGCGATCGTCCGTTCTCCACGCGTCATAATACGACTATAAGTGCTGGGCCGGTTGAGTCCATGTACTGTCGTTACGAAGCGAGGTCGTTC
>CAYZYB010001225.1:0-2126 GCA_964481505.1 uncultured Planctomycetaceae bacterium
GATCTGCATTGTGTGGGAGCCACAACACTGGATGAATACCGCAAGCACATCGAAAAAGATCCGGCCCTGGAACGTCGATTCCAGCCGGTTGTCGTTCAGGAACCCAACGTCGAAGATACCATTTCGATTCTCCGAGGTCTCAAGGATCGCTACGAAAGCCATCACGGCGTTCGCATCACCGATGATTCGCTGATCGCGGCAGCCACGTTATCGGATCGCTACATCAGCGATCGCTTTCTGCCCGACAAAGCCATCGACCTGGTGGACGAAGCCGGCAGTCGGTTACGGATGGAAATCGATTCGATGCCCGCCGAAATTGACGAAGCCACACGCACGCTCACTCGAATGCAGATCGAAGCCGCCGCACTGGAAAAAGAAACCAGCGACGACAGCAAAGAACGTCTGTCCGAGCTTCGCCGTCAGATTGCGGAAATCGAAGAATCGACCAACCAGCTCAAGGCCCAATGGGAAAATGAGAAGGCTGCGATTTCAGGCCTGAAGCCGTTGAAAGAAGAAATCGAAAAGCTGCGAACGACTTACACGCAGGCATTTTCGCGAGCTCAGAAAACCAACAGCAACGAAGACTATCAGGAAGCCTTCGAATCTGAACAGAAACTAAAAACGGCGGAAGCGGATCTGGAAAAGATGGAGATTCGATCGGCAGAACTCAACGAAGATCCGGAAAGCCGCCTGCTGCGTGAAGAAGTGACCGAAGAAGACATCGCCAAAGTTGTCAGCCTGTGGACGGGCGTTCCCGTCGCCAGAATGATGCAGGGCGAACGCGAAAAACTGTTGCGGATGGAAACCGAAATTCACAAGCGGATGATCGATCAGACAGAAGCCGTCCAGGCAGTTAGTAACGCGGTCCGTCGAGCTCGCAGTGGAATGCAGGATGCCAACCGGCCAATCGGCAGCTTCATGTTTCTCGGGCCTACGGGAGTCGGCAAGACGGAACTGTGTAAAGCTCTGGCAGAATTCCTGTTCGACGACGAACGCAGTATGGTGCGGATTGACATGAGCGAATTCATGGAACGCCACAGCGTCGCGCGGCTAATCGGAGCACCTCCAGGTTACGTCGGCTACGAAGAAGGCGGCCGCCTGACCGAAGCCGTCCGGCGGAATCCGTATTGTGTAATCCTGCTGGATGAAGTGGAAAAAGCTCACCGCGACGTCTTCAACATTCTGTTGCAACTGCTCGACGATGGCCGGCTGACGGACAGCCAGGGCCGCACGGTCGACTTCAGCAATTGCATCATTGTGATGACGTCCAACATCGGTAGCCAGTCGATCATCGACATCACCAACGAAGGCGGCGACAGCAAAGAAATGCACAACCGCTGTATGGACAGCCTGCAGGCTCACTTCCTCCCGGAATTCCTCAACCGCATCGACGAAGTGATCGTCTTCAAGCCGTTGGGCCGAGAAGAAATTCGAGAAATCGTCGACCTGCAAGTCCGGCAACTGAACACACAACTTCTGGGTAACGGCTACAGCCTGGAAGTCACCTCCGCCGCCAAAGATCTGCTTGCCAACGAAGGCTACGACCAAAAGTACGGAGCCCGTCCGTTGAAACGAGTGATCCAGCAACGTCTTCAAAACTCTCTGGCCAACGAAATACTCGCCGGCAACTTTGCAGAAGGATCAACCATTCAAATCGACGCGACAGACGGCCGCTTTGTCTTTGCGGCCGACTGATTTCCAAAGATCCACCAGGCGGCCGACAGTTTCACTCTACCACGATGCTTCTCTCTTCGTCGGCCAGCACTGGCTTCATCATCAAACAACGCATCCATCGAAGTGACCATGACGTCGACAGGAACGCGCTATTCAATTTCAATTCTCTGCGTCTCTGCCTGCGGCCTCACGTTACGTCTCGTCAGACATTCAAACGACGCCTCACACTGAGACACTGAATTTGTCATTGGAAATCGTCGTGTGACGTGTCAACGCGCCCCGGCGCGGCACATGCTCGGCGAGACATCGGGAAACGGAGTGCAGTTCAAACGGTCCACAATAATCGATCGTGACGTCCGGTTTCATTTCCCGGATATCGATGTGCGGCGCACCGCCGCCGCGACAATGAAAGAGTAGGATAACCGACTCTGCTTTGCGGCGCTTTCCAAACG
>CAYZYB010001226.1:0-2124 GCA_964481505.1 uncultured Planctomycetaceae bacterium
GCGTGATCGGATCGAACTTATGATCATGACAGCGAGCACAGTTCACTGTCAGCCCCAAAAACGTCTGACCAACCGTCGCCAGCACTTCTTCGATTTCGTCCTGACGCGCCAACATCTTCATTCGCGCGCTGCCGCCGACTGTTGTGTTGTGAACTCCAGCAACCCAAAACCCGGTTGCTGCGGCACCGACCGGTCCGCCAACCAGTTGATCACCGAATAGCTGCATGCGGACGAATTCGTCGTACGGCATGTCGTCGTTGAACGCATCGATCACCCAATCACGATAGGGCCACGAATTTTTTCGAGGTGCGTTGCGTTCGAAGCCGTCGCTTTCTCCGTAGCGAACAACGTCCAGCCAGTGTCGAGCCCAGCGTTCACCGTAATGTTTGGAAACCAACAGCCGGTCCACCACTTTTCGATAAGCGGCATCAGACGGATCAGCGACAAACGCGGCGACCTGTTCGGGAGTTGGCGGTAAACCAATCAGATCGAAGTACAAGCGGCGAATTTGAGCTCGCGGACTGGCAGCATCAGACATCGCTAACCGCGCATTCAATCGTTCGCGTCCCAGTAGTGCATCGATTTCATTTCCAGGCGGGTCTAACTTCACTTTGGGCAGCAGCACTTTCTGCAGCGGCTGCAAGGCCCACCAATCACGCCCGGCGCGCGTTTCGGTCGTTGTGGAGAACATGTCGATTGGGTTCGCCCCCCACTTAGCGCCAGCATTTAGCCACGTTTTCAGGACAGCTTTTTCTTTTTCCTTTAACGGGTGCTTCGGCGGCATTTCATCAGCCGCCACGCGCTGCCAAAGCAAACTTTCTTCGGCGCTGCCAGCAACGATTGCACTGCCACTGTCGCCGCCTTTGGTCGCAGATTCCAAATGCGATAGATTTAATCCAGCCTTCGCGTTTTCACCGCTATGACATTCAAGACAATGCGAAATCAAAACAGGAGCGACCGCTTTTTCGAAGTCCACTTCCTGCCCCGCAACAGCACCGTTGAGAAATATCAAAACGGCAACAACGCGGCAAAAGACGACGGTTGCTGCAGCTTCGCAATATCCATGCTGAAATGGGCATCGATTCATGAGCAACCAGGCGGAATCTTGGGCGAGATGAAGAGGAAGGAACAGATCGCTCTGTCAGCTTAAACCTTCCTCGTTTTCACAACGCTCGTCAAGCATTGTCACAATGTTCGCGCAGGTGGATGTTGCATTCCACGGAATTCCAACGTGATTGACTGACATTGCAAAACCTGACGATTCGCCAGGCGATCTCGAAGCGGGTCAGAAGCTGATCTGCTAACTTGTGGAAACAGCAAGTCCTAACATCCAACATTCTCACGAACGCCTCATGACGGAACCTGACCTCTTCCCCGACCAGAAAAAACTCGTCCTGCTCGACGGCATGGCGTTGGTCTATCGCGCTCACTTCGCGCTGATTCGCAGTCCGCGATATACGTCCGGCGGAACGTGCACCAGTGGCGTGTTCGGCATGGCAAATACTGTGCTGGACATTATCAAAAAAGAAAAGCCGACTCACATCGCCGCAGCGTTCGACACACCGGAACCCACCGAACGCCATAAGATCTTTCCAGAATACAAAGCCCAGCGAGACGCTCTGCCGGAAGACATTGGCGTTCAGCTTCCGTACATCACTCGGCTGCTGGAAGCATTCAACATTACGGTCATCCGAATGCCCGGCTACGAAGCTGACGACATCATCGGCACGATGGCTCACGAAGCCAGTCAGCAGGGCTTCCGAACCCTGATGGTGACCCCGGATAAGGATTACCATCAGCTCGTCGGCGATGACGTGGTGATCTTTCGCCCCGGTCGCAAAGGCGCCGCCTACGAAACGCTCGGCATTCCTGAAGTCCTTGAACACTGGCAAATAAAGCGTGTCGATCAGGTCATCGATATTCTGGGGCTGATGGGAGATTCCAGTGACAACATTCCGGGCGTGCCTGGCATTGGTCCGAAAACCGCTCAGAAGCTGATCGAAAAATACGACACCATTGAAAACCTCCTGCAGAATACCCACGAGCTCAAAGGCAAGCAAAAAGAACGCGTCGAAGAGAATGCTGAGTTAGCACTCCTGTCAAAAAGACTGGTCACCATCCAGT
>CAYZYB010001227.1:0-2121 GCA_964481505.1 uncultured Planctomycetaceae bacterium
GTTTTTATAGAAGACGAATGTCTTTTGCAGACCGATGCGTTCAAGGTCCACGTCTCCCTGCAGATAGACGGGCGGCACCATGCCGCACGGATCGGCTGACGTATACGAACTGCAGGTCAGCAGAACACAAGCGACGAGTGTGATTGTCTTCTTATTCATTGTGAAACTCCTGAAGTTCGATTTTCATTTCCAGATGTGAATTCCGATTGCGTTTGCCATCACTCACCCAAATGGTGTCGAGTCGTTGCCAGTCACCGGAAGATTGCACCGTGAACCACGGTCCTGCCACGAAGTGGACGCCTTCAATTCACAAACGGCCCCACAAGCGATAGCGGCCGACGCGTTTGACAGTGCCGCTGGCAAGAAGCGGCGGAATATTGTGTTCCTGCAGGTCGAATTCGTGGCGAAGATCGAGACGCACCAGCTGATCCGGAAGATCTGCCAATACGGTTCCCGAATCACTCACAAGTCGCAGAGCGACGGTCGCGGCGTTGAATTCCAGCTCGCGTGTCAAGACGTCCAGCGTCGAGGTCTGCAGCTGTGACGCAACCGCTGCGGTCTGAAGTCGTGCCTTTGCCTGTGGACCGAAGTACAACAATTCGTCAATTGCAGCAGTGTCATTTGCGTCCGCAGCAATCCTGCGGATCAATTCTTCAAACCGCTCGGCAGTCAATCGTTTTGTCGGATGCCTGCTTAACGCACAACCCGATGCACAGACCTGATCACCATGTGGATGAGGGTGCGCGCGTTCGCTGTGCCGATGCGATTCTGTCTTTACCAAAACGGGGCCAACCAGCGATTCCACTCGCCGGTTCTCGATCACCGGCGAGGATAGCGGTGGCGTTCTATCGGGAACATCATCGCCACGAAAACTTCCCATCAATGCCACTGCCACAAACGGCAATACGCTAACGTCATAGACCTTCATCGACGGCTCCCGCTCTTCACGCTTTCACACACGCAACGATGAAGTGAGCAGCAGCCAAAAATCGTTCAAGCAAATCTGAAACATTTTCCGACGGACCAATTTTGCAGCCAAATTTCCTCGGCAGTCACGGCAGGTGCGGAGTGTTTGCGGCCGCTATAGTTGCTGACGCTACTGACGTCACGTTGACAACGTGGTTGTCAGGAACGCGACATCAAACGGCGAGTCTGAGCTGCCGCCGGTCAAACGTAAGGCATTCTCTAACAGTGGCTTAGATCAATATTGACTGTTCGGTACGCGGATCGCTTTGCGTACTCGGTGGTGCCGTCGAAAGCGATTCATGAATGAATCCCGTGCTTGCGGCTTTTAATGCCCTCGACTCATACACAGGAACAGAACCATGACGTTTCAAAGAACCGTGCTCTTCACGATCGCCGGCCTTATCGTCTCAGTCAACGCCAACGCTCAATGTCCTCAAGCTCGCAGGGTAGTGACCACATTGCCCTGGAACCATCACCACTTGTCGTATGTTCGCTCGCACGTCACGCTGCATCCGCAATACCGTCAGACCGCGGAACTACCACCAGCACCGTCAAGCATTGTTTACGGCGGATTGACTCGAACCGAGGAACTTGCCGCGCAGCTTGAAATACTAATGAACGAACTCTGTCTGGACCTCTATTACAACTACTCACACAACCCGAATTTCCAGGCAACGTACGCTGAGGCATATTCGCTGTTCCAGGCGGCGCAGTACATTCACGCGTCCGAGCAAAACTGCGACAGAGAAACAGTCGCCCAGCGACTTGGGGGCGCGGACGCGCTGCTTCATCACATCGAAAATGATGTTCGTGGGTGGACCAGAATTTCGAGACGCCAGATCGGCTCGCTGGGCGTCGTCACCAAAATTGAACAGGCGGTTGATACGTTGCACTGCCTGATGGAGGACGTCGGTATCACCTTAAACAACGGACTCGAAGTTCCTCCAGCGCTAGGTGTGCTGGAAATCCCACCGGCGCCGATTCGGTAAAGTCGATGGGAAATGCTAAGGTCACTCATGCAATTGCCTGCAGATCTAGTCGCAAATTTGAAGCGACACAAATCTGAAGAGCGCATACAAAAACGCCGTGGGGAAATCCACACGGCGTTTTCGTCCGGCTTCGTTTCACTTCAATAGAGGGCAGTTAGACCTCTTC
>CAYZYB010001228.1:0-2116 GCA_964481505.1 uncultured Planctomycetaceae bacterium
ATGTAGGAGAATCGCCTGCCGCCTGGTCGCTTCAGGGGCGAAGATTAGTTTCCTGGCCGGGAAGGTTGGCACTGATGATTGTGTCAGTTCTTAACAATACACGTTCAATTTCGAGTACTGGCTTGGTCCTTCGCGGACAGACTTTTAAAGTACAGTGAGTTGACCTTCCGCTGGGAAGGATCGACGAGCAGCAAATGTTGAGGATAAGATCCTGGCGTTTTGACGCCTCTCACCTGAGCTTCGCAAAGAAAAGCAGACCGGCGCTTTGTCACAAAATTGCTTCGGTCAGGAGGCTGTCTCAATTGCCCGGTGCGGTGGAAGTCGTCAAACATTTGGCCGCGGCGTTTAAGTGCGGCCCCACCCTTTCCAGCTGCGAATCTTTTAGCGATTAGAACGAATAGTCTCTTGCGTAAACTTCTGGCTATTGAATCATCCTGCGACGAAACTTCTGCAGCTGTTGTTGCAGAAGACCGCACTGTGATGTCCAACATCGTCGCCTCTCAGTTTGAGCTGCACGAGCAGTTTGGCGGGGTCGTCCCCGAAATCGCTTCGCGCGCTCATGTGCGACGAATTATTCCAGTGATCGAAAACGCACTGAAGACTGCAGATTGTTCGTTGCAGGACATTGCCGCTATCGCAGTCACCTCAGAACCAGGGCTGGTCGGCTCGCTTCTGGTGGGAATGACGGCTGCCAAGACTTTGGCCATGACACTGGACATTCCTTTGGTCACCGTCAATCACATTGACGCTCATATCTACGCCTGCGGGATGGGACAGCGGACTACGGCGTTCCCGAGCGTCGGATTCGTCGTCAGCGGAGGTCACACAAATTTGTACGACTGCCGTTCGGCCACTGATTGCCGCCTGGTGGCCGGCACGATTGACGATGCCGCTGGCGAAGCGTTCGACAAGGTCGCGCGCATCCTGCACCTTCCGTATCCCGGTGGTCCGTCAATCCAGAAAGCCGCGGAATCGGGCAACCCCAAAGCATTCGACCTGCCCCGGCCCATGATGCGATCTGACAAACCAAACTTCAGTTTCAGCGGGCTCAAGACGGCCGTGTTGTATGCGGCCCGTGGAGTTCCTGGTCCGAAACAATTATCCGAAACACCGCCGGAACTCGTACCCGATCTTGCAGCATCGTTTCAACAGGCGGTCGTCGATGTGCTGGTCTTCAAATGCAAAGGCATCCTCAAAAAACTCGGCTACCAGCGACTGTGCGTGGGCGGTGGCGTTGCTGCAAATGGCCCTTTTCGCGCTGCTGTGACTGAAATGTGTCGGCGACACAGCTACGAACTGCTGACTGCCCCGCCCGACCTCTGCACGGCCAACGCAGCCATGGCTGCGATCGCATGGGAATATCTCGAAGAGGGTAAGACGGCTTCCCTTGATGCAGATGTGCTGCCCGGATTGGTGCGACCATTCTCAAAGCAAGCTCAAACAAAGGCAAAGTGATGTCGCAGTTTATGACGTTCGGAGAAATCATGATGCGAATGGCTCCTCCGGGGTTTCTTCGCATCGGTCAGACACTCCCGGGATCATTGGATGTTACGTTCGCCGGAGCGGAAGCGAATGTTGCGGCCTCGCTGTCGATGCTGGGAGCAGATGTCGGCTTCGTCTCTGCATTGCCAGACAACCCGCTGGCGGATGCATGCCTCAGCACACTTCGTGGATTAAATGTAGAGACGTCTCACGTCTTGCGGCGAGATGTCGGGCGACTGGGAATCTACTTTGTGGAAACGGGATCGAATCAGCGTCCCAGTCGAGTGATTTACGATCGCAGTGCATCGACGATCAGCCAAACGCCAGCGGCCGAATATGACTGGTCCACGATTCTGAGTGGCACAAAGTCCCTGCATGTCTCCGGAATCACGCCAGCGCTGTCACGACACGCGGCCGACACCACCATCGCTGCGGTGAAGGCCGCTCAATCCGCCGGCGTGGAAGTTTCGTGTGACCTGAACTACCGCTCCAGGCTTTGGGACTGGCAGCCAGGAACAGAACGGAAGGACTTAGCCGCTGAAGTGATGTCAGACGTTCTGCCACATGTGGACATTCTAATCGCCAACGAAGCCGATTGCGGAGACGTCCTTGGAATCCAGGCCGGGCACAGTGA
>CAYZYB010001229.1:0-2111 GCA_964481505.1 uncultured Planctomycetaceae bacterium
GTTCGAGATCGTCCTCCAATCGTTCAACAGCGTCACGTATCGCAGTCAGGCGCTCTTCTGATCGAGTGAGTTCCAGATTTGCTTCGGTGCGACCTTTTTCGAGCATATCCATCTGTTGGCGATCGGCTGCCATCGCAGCTTCAGATGCCACCATTTCCTCCTGCAAAAGGCCGAGCGCATCTTCAGCCTGTTGCTGGGAAGCTTCATCGGTGGCAATCCGCTGCTCGATCTCCTGGATATTCTCAGCAAGAGATTCCAACTGTGAAACCAGTTTTGCTTCGTTATTTTGACTGGCTTGAACCGTCTGCTGAAACTGAGCGACCTGCTGCTGGCGACTTTGATATTCTGCAGAACAGCGTTCTACGCGATCACGCGATGCTTGAAGTTCGGAGTCTGCGGATTCAATCGAATCAATCAGCTTCTGCAGTCTAATGTCTCGTTCAGACATGAGATGTTCGACACGGTGCAGCTCATTCTTTAAGCGTCGCAGTTCGCTCTTGCGTGAAACGACTGCAGATTCACTACGTACCGTTCCGGTATAAAGAGTGCCATCTTTTTCGATCAGTTCGCCCTGCAGCGTGATGAACCGGTAGCTGTTTCCGACGTCTTCCTGCAACTGCAAAGCATCAGACAGCGATTGAACGACCCACGTGTCTGCCAGTAACTGAGCTGCAAGCGATGGAATGTTGCGAGGTGATCGCGCCAAACTGTCCGCTCGGCCAATCACTCCACGTTTACCGACCAGGCTCCGGATTTCTGCATCCTGAGTCGTGAAAACTGATCGCACGACAGGAATTTCGCCGTTTTCGTCCAGCCAGGTTACCTTCAACTCAGGAAGAAACTCGTCACTGACGGATGTGGCGAAATCAGAATCCAGCCAGTTATCGTCAAATACCCCAAGCCCTTCCGTCTTGTCCCACAGATGCTTTTGAAAGGGGGAATCACTATCGTCTGGAGATTCATCCAGAGCGTCGCCTGTTCTCGCGTCGCTGGGCACATCGGTCTGGGCAGGCAAATCCGCGTCTTCGAGGGATACAAAACCAACTCGCCCGGTGATATGGCAACGGCCGGAATTCATATATTCGACCAACGGTTGCAGGCGATCAATCACCAGCAATTGAGCTCGCCCGGACAGCGCCACTTCCAGCAGCGCCGCATTTTCCATGTCGACATCCAGCAAATCTGCTACGCTGCCGCGGATCAGATTCCATGGCTCGATATTGCCCTCCTCGGCACGCCGCAGAATTTCACGCGCGCCGATCCCGTAGCCTTCCTGTCGGTCTTCGAGGTCTTCGAGAACCGTTTTCCGAGCGACCGCGGCACTGCGCTGTTCTCGCAGTTCAGCCAGAGTTTCTTTCGAAGCCGCCTGCTCGCTGACAAGCGAATCGCGTTCTGTCAGCATTCGATCAGCCTGTTCTTCGGCAACTTTCATTTCGGCCTGAGTCGCTTTTGATTCGGCTTGCGCTTCGTCAAGCTGACGCTGAACGTCGGAAATCTCCTGTTTCAAAACCACACGAACTTCAGTGAGTTCGCGGCGACGTTCTGACAGGGAATTCTGTTCGTGCTTCAAACCTGCAAGGGTCGCCGCCGCTTCTGCCCCCAGATTCTGTCGCTCTGCAAGCTGCGCTTGATTCGCCTGAATGGCCATTAGAGCTGTCGACAATGTCGCACGCAATTCCTGCATTCGTAGCGCACTGTCGGTTTGTTCTGACTCGCGTTCGGAAAAACGCTTTTGCTCTAGCTTCAGAACGCTCTCAAGATGAACTCTCTCCTTTTCTGCTTCTACAACGCGACCGTCCATCATCGCCTGTTGCCGCTGCAATCGCGCAGCTTCTGTCATCAACTCAGATTCGCGAGCAGCGTGATGTCGTAGAGTCGTCTGCAGACTCGCCATCCGGCTGCGCAAGTCAGCACGGCTGCTTTCAACATCCCGCAGCTCGTCATCGACAGCAGAAAGTGCCTTGTCAGCTTCGGCCAGTTGCAGTTCCGCCTGCTGTTGCCGTTCTCGAATATCCTGCAACGCAGTTTCGGCAGTGCTTTTTCGTTGTTCCAGACGTTCACGCACCATGGACTGGCGTCGAAAATCATCGGCCACCATACCGACCCAATAG
>CAYZYB010001230.1:0-2108 GCA_964481505.1 uncultured Planctomycetaceae bacterium
GTTCTACATGATGTAACAGTTCGGCGG
The DNA here is from genome assembly GCA_964481505.1 of uncultured Planctomycetaceae bacterium. GTDB lineage: Bacteria > Planctomycetota > Planctomycetia > Planctomycetales > Planctomycetaceae > Fuerstiella. The sequence goes on from CAYZYB010001230.1 coordinate 28, forward strand.
TGGAGACCCGTAGGTCAGGCTGTGTCTGACAACACGCCAACGGTTTCGTCTACACCACTGCCGTCTGAGGTTTGTGAAATCTGCCCAACGTCAACGAGAATATCGAGCAGGTCGCAAATGAAATCCTTGCGATTTCCCCCACTCGATGGCCCGTAGCTTTTCGAACGCGTTGTGCATGCCCTTCATCTTCCGCGTGAGACACAACTCCGCGAGCATCTACGCAACTTGCAGTTCCGGCCATGATTGAAGTGTCTTCCCATCGAGGATCCCATCTTCTCTTGGCAGTCCACTATCTTCGAAGTAATACTGCTTGAAAAAGTGAGGAACACCGAACGCGGCACACTGCGCGTCGATGCTGCGAACCCAGTCGAGTTCCATTGGTCGGCGTTCGCCCTTCTTCGCTCGCTCACAGCCGGTGATAACCCAGTTGAGTGAGTCCAGGTAGGGGCGAAAATCCAGTTCTTCGAGAAGTGGCTCCGCTGACACAAATCGAATTGCGGCGGGAATTCCAACCAACGTCTCGACTCGTGGCAATGAGCTGCGACAACCTGCCGTCGTCCCGAGCCACACGTTGGGATAACCATCTCCCCAATCAAGTGGCAACCGATCGGCAATGAGGTCCGGTCGCTTCGTAAGAATCAGCCAGTCCAGCGATTTGCATTCTCTAATCACCTGCCACGCGTCGCCCCGCCATGCGTCTGCGCTTTTGTGAAAAAAATCAGACATTGAACAAGTAAAGATTCGAAGTCGCTGGCCGTTCACTTCTGCTTTGCGGTTCCATCGAGTCGGGTTTGACCAGTTCTTCGTCCGCATCGGACCATTGAATGGTTCATGTCCACCGCGCTTCATAATCCCTGAGATATAGCAGAAGCGACACTCCTCGCTGACCTTGTTGCAGCCCCACCAAAAGTTGTGGGTGTGGTCCGTCCAGCCGATTTTCGAATTTTCTGCCATGGCACTTCCTCCGTTGTTTTGTGTCTATTCTAGACGTATCGCCGAATTTCGGATACCCGCAGATTTGTGTTATCATTCGCCCCTTAAGGAGGATACCAACATGACCAAAAGCAATTGGCAGCAGCTCATCAAGCTTGCCGAAGATGATGATGGCCTTCCCACCCGGCGGACAGGCCCGTGGTCCTTTGATAAGCTCTATTGGTGGAATCGCTACATTGAGATCACGACGCGGGCTATGGTGGGCAGCCCGCATTGGTCAGAACTGGTCTATGTCGATTTGTTTGCTGGACCAGGTATCTGCACAACTCGGAGCGACGGTGAGCGCATGCCCGGTTCGCCGTTGATCGCTGGCCTCGCGCCGAAATCATTCGGGAGGCTCTTACTTTGTGAAGCTGACCCAGCGCTTGCCACTGCTTGCCAAACCCGCCTGAATCGATTGTGCCCGGAGGTTCCGACCAAGGTCATTCCCGGTGATTGCAATGAGGTAATCGACCAAGTGACGTCTCAGATACCGGAGCGTGCACTCACACTCGCATTCATCGACCCGACCGGGCTGCACGCTCACTTTGAGACAATTCGAAAACTCACAGAAAATCGAAGAGTCGATCTCTACATACTGTTCGCTGACAACATGGACCTGGTCCGGAACGTTGAACTGTACGCGAAGCAATCGAATTCGAACCTTGATCTCGTCCTGGGACCCGAAAGCGACTGGCGCAACAACTGGAGCCAGTTGAGTAGCCAAACTCCAACAAATGTGGCCGCTCTGTTCGCAAACCTTTACAAGCGGCAACTCGCGAATCTCGGCTACACTCACACTGCGGACGAGGTGCTGCGAAACTCGAAACAAACTCCAATCTACCGCGTTGTCTTTGCCTCAAAAGATGAACGTGGCCTCGACTTCTGGACAAAGACTGTGAAGAAAGAACGTCGAACTGATCGACTTTTCTGAGCCGCGACAGGGTGGCCGTGGTTGGAGCGAGGTACGAGTGAAATCACGGAATGAGTGATCGGAAAGCGTGAAAACCCAGATGCCGTAGGGCCGGTTCCCACCGGCCGAGATAGAGTTGCTATGTCCGGTGGGAACCGGACCTACTACGTGATGTGATCGTTCGCTACTGAAGACC
>CAYZYB010001231.1:0-2108 GCA_964481505.1 uncultured Planctomycetaceae bacterium
GCTCCAGAAATATATCGCCCAGATTACGGTGCCAATAGTAGGTCAGTTGCTGCGAACGCTTGTCGGGACCAGCTTCAACTGCTTTTCTGGCGGTTGCCACCGCTTGTTCGGTGTTTCCCAATCGCATTTGAGCTTCTGCAAGATCCCTGAAATGCTGGCCCGCATTTGATGAGTCTTCTTTGGCGAGCAGTTCGTAAATCCTGGCCGAACTTTCGTAATCCTTCGCACGATTGAATTTGCGAGCCAGCGATCCTTGCGCCAGGATTGCCGACTGGTCACCCATCTTAATCGGAGAAATTTTCTGCAGTCTACGCAACACTTCTTTTGCTCGCTCGGGGTTCGAAACATAGCCGCTGTAGAGTTCCCCCAGCATTGTCAACGCCAGCTTGTCGTCTGCGTCCTTCTCTAGACGAGCTTCATAGCGTTCGACGGCTCCTTTAGTTTTGCCGCGCTGGTGAAGAAAGGACATGTAAGCGCTGGTACTCATTGACGAGCGAAAGTTTGCTGCCGAATTCTCCATCACGTATTCCACTGCAGTCGTCATCTTGTCACTGTCCGCATCCAATCGATAACTGGGAATGAGAGCATTCCAGGCATTCAGCTTTTCTTTCTTCCCTGGGGCCATTTTCAAAGCAGCTTCCAGTGGCTCTGTGGCGGCTTCGTGATTCCGTGAATTATAGAAAGAAATACCGACAGCCCACGCCTCCTGAAACGATTTGTACTCCATCTTCGGCTCTGAGAGTTTGTTCCTTTTCTTCCTGGTGCCTTTCCGCTTTTTCTTATTCTCTTTTTCTGCCGCTGCCTGTTGAGGAGAAGTCGGGGAAGCTTCAGAAACGGAAGCTGAGAAGATCGGCAGACTAAATAGAAGCGTTGCCAACATTTGAACAACGAGTGAGGAACGAACGGCTGATCGAATCATCTATATATCTCCACGAACGATTAAAATTGGCCACTCAACGATACTCGTACATTCCGCCGTGGACGGCCGTCCACTTCGGCTCATAGGAACCGCAAATCACTGATCGCCCTTTAGCTATTTCGGCCAGTTGAGATGTTTGTTCAGGAATGCGAATGTCCCCTTGCCGTTGATTGTGTGTGGTCCGACGAACCACTCGATCTCTGTCCGGTCACCGATGCCAAGTTTCGCGGCGTACAGATTTCTAACCTTTGCAAATTCGAACGCGACCCATTCGTCCGTGCCGACACCATCAAAGTGCCCGCGTTCCACCATAAACGGTCGCGGGCAGATAAGCGACGCCATTTCTGCATAGTTAAACGTGCTGCCCAGATTCCATTCGAAAATTTCATATTCCCCGGTCCACACATAGCTGAAGGTGTCGCGGGTACTGGCGTTCTTGCGGACCCATTCGTTGAAGTCTGCTGAACAAATTGACAAACAGTAATCCTCCACCAAGGCGGGAATCCTCATTGCCGACTTTCCACCGTAGCTCAAACCGTAAAATGCGATGCGTTCAGGATCAACATTCGGCTGCGTCTTCAGCCAGTTCACAATCTGCTGATGCTGTGGCACAATCACAGAAAACAGCGTTTTGCCAATTGTGTTTGCCTTTCGCTGCAGTGTGCGAAAACGGTCTTTGAAGATATAGCAATTCTGTGGAGCAAACGTAATGTATCCCTGTTCGCAGAGCTTTGCCGCAAAATCGTGATACGCTCGGTGATCGCCTAGAAACGTGTCGGTCGGTCTCCCTTCGAGGCCATGCTGGCAAACAACGACCGGACGTTTCTCACCCGGCTCAATTCCTTTCGGCACCAGCAACACGCCGTAAGCGAAAACGTCCGGAAAGACATCCAACACGACTTCGTGCCCCGTCCATTTTTCGTTATCCCACGATTTGCGGCTGCGAGCGTTAAATGGCAGCAAGGGAAGGCCAAAGTCACCAATCACATCTTCCCGAAAGATCTTCCGGTAGTGCTCAATCGATGCTTCAAACTTCTCCATCGTTGACGTGTTAAGCCGCTTAAAAAACGTCTTGCGCGTGAACGCGCTTTCTCGCAACAGCGCTTGGTTGTGACGGTCCATTTCTTCTGCCTGACGAACGTGTCGCAATTCGATGTGGCGCGGCAGGTTGATCAGGCACTCAAGATTC
>CAYZYB010001232.1:0-2106 GCA_964481505.1 uncultured Planctomycetaceae bacterium
AACCGAAATCGTCGCCTGATCAACTTACCTCAAACACAACATTTGACAGTAGCTCTGCCTCGGTTCAATGTGTCGATTGCAGGTCCGTCTGCCGATGTGTTGGGTCAGACCGACAGGATTCCCCTTTCTGCTCATCAAGTCAGGCTTCGACATTAACCGGCGTTTCCCGGATTCAGATTCCTGTCTGGAGTTTCTGTTTCGTTTGCGATGTGCTGATCGTGTCTGCCCGCAGTGTGGACGAAAGAATTCGTTTTATCGACAACGCAGAAAGCGATCTTTCATGTGCAGCTGCGGGCGACATCAAATCTACCCAATGGCCGGAACAGTTTTTGAAAATTCGTCGTTGCCACTTCTGTCCTGGTTCCGAGTGATTCATGCTGCCTGGCAAGATGACGGACTAACCGGAAAAGAGATTCAACGCATCCTCACCGTGACGTACGCCACAGCTTGGAGAATGCGGAAGAAACTACTGCCTCTGCTGAATACGTTTCGGACGAATGCGAAATGCCAGAACTTCGAAGCATTCCTGTCATTCTGCTGCGCAGGACGATGATCCGGTCATGCAGGAAGCGAGGCCGGCTGACGTTCTTTTTTTGCGGTGCGTGCGTGTGCTTTGCTCCGCTCGTCCATCAGTCATGTAGTCGCGAGTTCAGCAAACGGATTTCTTCTCGGACCTGGTCTACGATTTCCGGGTTCGTGAATAGTTGCAGTTCGAGTGCCTGACTCAGCTGTTCGATTGCGGTGGTGAGACAGCGTTTGCGGCTATCATCCGGCCATGTTGCGTGTCGGCCCAAACAGAAAAGGACGTGTGCGGCGGCACGAATTTCATCGCAATGATCGTTGATGTCCAGCGTGAGCGTCAGCTCAATGTGTTCGGCCAGTTGTGTGCTTCTGAAGAACGAATCGTACCAGTCGCCCGCTGGATCGTTGAGCGGCACTACGGGGCCGTTCGATCCGCACAAAGTGCGGCGGCGGAAATCGTCGCCAGAACCGCCTCCACTGACGGAAATTCCGAATTAGTGGGGGGATTAATGGGGGGACATGAAGATAGTCCTAAACTGACCACCGATGAAGTTTCAGCGTTAAAGTCTTTACTTGAAAGGCTTTAGCAGAGTGAGGCCGGAGGGATTCGAACCCTCACCTGTCGGTTTAAAAGACCGATGTGCAGCCGTTACACCACAACCTCAAATGGGAAGAGGTGGGTGAACGTTTTAAGCGTGATTGCGTTAACATGAATCTGTTCGTTTTTAGATGACAGGTTTTGGAAAGTGGGCCGGAGGGCGCTCGAATCCCCGTCTACGGTTCTTCAGACCGTCGCTATACCATCTCAGCTACCGGCTCATTGTTTTGTCAATTTGGGCACGAGAAAAGCCCGGTGTCGTTGGGATGACACCGGGCTTTGCGTTCGAATTTCGCAATAGTTTTCCAGGTGTCAACGACACATTGACAAGACAGAGGCATATCCGAATTGATCGGAAAAGCTTCTATCCTTTTGTTTGCTGATGAGACCTGAAAAGAAAACCATCATCGTAAAACCTGGTGTCGCTTTGAGTGATTGAGCTTGAAGAGTACAGGCCACAAAATGACTGCCGCGTTTCTTCGGAAGGTAGGACGCCGTTAACGCGCGTGAGTTCGCGCGAATCTGCGATATTCACGAAACGCATAGCTTGGCGCAGCATGTCGTCTGGCACGGGGCAAAATTGCAGGTTTGCGGAGAACAACGTTATGAATACGATTTGTCAGCGTTCTTAAGCGCCGCGAGGAGTGCAGGAGACAGATTGCGGATTCGAAACGTTCCGTCCAGGCATGCCATGGCAGACGGGTACTTTTCCTTGTACAGGAAAGGAGAGATGCAGAGACAAAAGCCCATCGGTATTATTTGAGAATCAAGGCCAAGCCATGCAGCCAATGCGGTTGCTGCGACAAAAATTGAGCCGAAGGTAAATGCTGTACGGGCCACTCGTTTCCATCGGTCTCGCTTTCCCGTCTGAGAAAGTCCGTAGCGAATTTTCAGCTTCTTTTGCAGGTGACCAAAAATTGCCATCCCCAGACAAAGTGGCACCCAGAGAATCAGAAACATGAATTTGCTGCCGGGCAGAGCAAGGA
>CAYZYB010001233.1:0-2104 GCA_964481505.1 uncultured Planctomycetaceae bacterium
GCACGGTTTCGAGCCCCGTAATCGAGTCGATTTCCAGAATCTGATCGGTTTCGAAGTTGCTTCCGATGAGTCTTCCCGAGTTGGTCTGAATCAAGCCGTGTACAGGCGCATTGGTTTGTGTTCCGATTCGGCGAACCTGGCCATCGGTGCTCATGGAAAACAGTTCTGTTCGACTGTCGCGATCGGCTGTTCCGATGTACTGCCCTGGAAACGTTTGATCAAGCGGAGCCGTTAGCGTCTGGCGAACGATGTTCTGTCCGGGGGCCACATCCTGAAAAGAATATCTGCCATCGGCATCCGTGGTTTGAAATTCTTCGGACGGGTTTCGCTGGCCGTCGTTGTTGGCATCTAAATAAACCTCGATGCCCTGAAGGTAAGGTTCGTTTGATTCAAATAGCCCGTTTTCGTTGAGGTCATTCCACACTCGGCCGTTGATGGTTCCGCCTGTTGGAGGTGTCAGGATCGGCGTGTTCGGATACCAGACAATGCCGTCAACCTGCTCTGTGATGATGTCAAGGCTGCCGTTGCCATCAATGTCCCCGACAGAAACGTCATGGTGCAGCGAGCTAAGATTGTGAACCTCGATGGGAGAAAACGTTACGTTGTCGCCGCTGTTTAGATACAGCTGGACGCCCCGCAGGTTGATCACGCCAAGGTAGTCGTTGTCACCGTCGTTGTCGTAGTCGATCACTTGAAATTCGTTAGCGTATCCTTCCACATCTGTTTCGTGCTCAACAAACCCCTGTGCCGTTTGTTCGAACCATCGCGTTGGTGATGTGATGAATCCGGACGACACGATGTCCATGACGCCATCGTTGTTGAAGTCGATGATCTGGGAGATATCGATCGATCCGGTCGGGACAATGTAGTCTTCCACAACATCAAAAGTGCCCGCACCGTTATTGCGGTAAAGGATGATTTCCTGCGTGCCGTTCTGAATGGCGTCAATGTCGCCGTCGCCATCAATGTCTCCGGAAGCCAGGCCTCGCGGAAAAGCATTCGTTGTATCGACATCCGAAACCGTGAACGTTCGGTCTCCATTGTTGAGCAGGAGTTTGACTTCAGCAGCAGCGATCAGCAGGTCCAGGTCGCCATCCCCATTGAAGTCGGCGATTTCCATGAAATCCTGATTCGCAGTGGCAATGAATTCTGTCCTTTCATACTGGCCGCCATTCGTTTGATAGAAGACCGTCAGAGTGTCGCTTGTGCTCGAACTGATGATGATGTCGCGACGACCGTCCCCGTCGAGATCGGCGATTCTCAGGTCTTGCAGCGAGCCTTCAAAGCCGGCGTCAGTGACTTCATGTTCGGTGAATGCGCCCTGTCCGTTGTTTTCGAACCACAACAAACTGCTACCGGTAATGGTGGATGTCACAACGTCAATGTCGCCGTCGGCATCGAGATCGCCGGTTCTGGAATACCACAAAAACGGAAGATCTCTGATCAGTTGTGGATCGCCAAAATCAGGGTTGCCTCCCGACTGTTGAATGGTGACATCCTGATTGATGGTATGAGTGTCTCCATCCGAAGTGCTGACAAAAAATCTGGCAGAGTGGTTGCCAGCGCTGACAGCTGCGGGAATTTCAAAGAAACTGGACGATGTCCCCTGGGCAATCGGTTTCCCAACAATCACATGTTCGTGTTGCCCGTGAAACTCACCGTCTCCGTCAAGATCGATCCAGGCGTCCAGAACACCACCGGTTGCCGGTGCATTGGGAAGGTCGATCCCCACGACGTTATCTGCCTGGCCAGCGTAGATGTTCTGGAAGCTGGTTGTGAAGTCAGCGGCGAGAAGTAATCTTGGTTCGCAGACTTCCGTGGCCACAGCGTTGACAGTTTTGACTGTGTTTCTCTTCTGAGGCTTTCGGCGAGATCGGGTGAGACGGTGAAGGAGTGGCTTGAGGTCAATCACTGTTTGGTTCCTGTAATATCGCAGCATTGAGTGTTTTAGGGGGAGGTGTCGTTATTGTGCTGCGGGTGGGGATGGCATTCTGCCAGGGGACTCTGGCGAAAGTCAATCGGCAAGGCTGCCGAGAAGCCGATTGTCTGCGTATTTCCAGATTTTCAGCGAGTTTCCATGCTGTATACACATGCTGGGGGGAAC
>CAYZYB010001234.1:0-2104 GCA_964481505.1 uncultured Planctomycetaceae bacterium
GCTCAGCGGGTCCTGATGTGTTCGGAACGCGTGTAGTCGCAGAAAGTTGCGAAGTTGAAGAGAATGGCCGGCGTTGGGGCGAGGCACAAGCGAAACCCCGAGGGTTACTTCGCAAGCTCAGTCCAACCACGGCCCCCATATCGATTGCAACAACTTGCCACACACACTTCGGAACGGGTGAGAAACGGATCACTTCACATTGACGACTATGTCGCTAAGCTTGACGTTTGGTCGCTTTCGAATCTCAGCCGTTTCTACCGGGAATTCATTGTGAGAAACCGTCACCTCATATTGTCGTTTTTTCTTTGTTCGATCCTGGCGGCGCGTGCTTCTTCAGCAGAACGCCCGAACATTCTGTTGATCTACACCGACGATCATTCCTATCGAACAATCGGTTGCTATCCGCAGGCCTACCCGTGGGTGAACACTCCGAACATTGACGCCCTCGCTGAAAAAGGCGTGCGTTTCGAATATGCGTACGTCGGCACATGGTGTATGCCGTCGCGAGCCACCATGCTGACAGGGCATCACCAGTTCGGCGTCAAGTCGATGCGGATGGAAGGGCAATACCCTGGCAGCGAGTACGATCCGGAAGCGTGTCCTTTTTGGCCTGCGGTCTTCCGTAAGAACGGCTACAGCACGGCTCAAATTGGCAAATGGCACACCGGGACAGACACCGGTGCCAATCGAGACTGGGATCACCAGATCGTTTGGAATCGCCCGCGTTACCCTGAGAACGCAGGTCACTACTTCTACGACCAGCTGATTGAAACCAACGGTGGTCCGCCGAAGATGACGAAAGGCTACAGCACCGACAACTACACAAATTGGGCAGAAGACTATATTCGTGGCGAAAACCGAGACGATGACAAACCGTGGTATCTGTGGGTCTGTTACGGCGCTGTCCATGGACCATTTACTCCAGCCGAACGTCACCGGGAAGACTATCCCGACCTGACCGTTCCAGTGCCGAAAGACATTTACCCGCCTCGAGCTGGGAAACCTGCCTATATGCAGCAGGTCAATAAATGGAAGCCGAACCCCGATGGTGTTCCTATGATGGCGTCAGGCTTCGGTGGCCAGACAGTCGAAGACACAAAGAGTATTCATGGCAATACTCTCGACGGTTGGGTGAGACAATATCATCAGGGCGTCCGAGCTCTCGACGAAAGCGTTGGCCGACTGGTGACATCTTTGAAGGAATCCGGCCAATACGATAACACGTTGATCGTGTTCACCTCCGACCAGGGTTTTGCATGGGGACAACATGGTTTTCATACCAAGCTGGCTCCATATGACGCCAACATTCGTTCTCCGCTGATCGTGAGCATGCCGTCGAAGCTTCCCACGGGAAAAGTGGTTCCACATCCCGTGGCCGGTGTGGATCTAATCCCAACGTTCTTCAACTTTGCAGATATTGATCTTCCATGGAAGATGCACGGTCATGATTTGACCCCACTGCTGAAAGACCCGTCCAGCGATTGGAAGCATCCGGCGCTCACAGCATTCACGGCGCGGAGCTATGGCGCCGACACGGATCACATTCCGGCAGACACAACAGCGACGAACATCAACGGCATTCCGTGGTATTTCATGCTACGTGAGGGGAAGTACAAGTACATTCGTTACATGGTAGAAGGTGAGATGGAGGAACTCTACGACCTTGAAGCCGATCCGGAAGAGTTAACGAATCTCGCTCAGAGAACCCAGCAGCGGGAACGCCTGTTGGCGCTGCGTGCCGCAACGATAGCGGAGCTCAAACGCAATGACGCGAAGATTGCAGATAACCTGCCAACCGTCGCCTCACCGCAGCCTCGTAAAAAACCGCGCCGAGATGCCATATGAATCATTTTGCATTGCGTCGACGAGTGTGTCTCCAGGCTTCAAGTGACGCAGGCAACTATTAGGGCCCGGTCTTTCACGCTTGGCCCTCCGGTTTCGTAGGCCGAAGAAAGATGCACGAAACTAAGCAAAAACGAGGGTTTCGGCTGCAAAACAGGTCCACAGTTTACATGAATTCGGCTGTTTTGCCATGGGGGTTTTGTTAGTCGGTCACGTAGTCAGATCCCGTTTTCATCCGGGAATTGCGGATCGTGCTATTCGC
>CAYZYB010001235.1:0-2103 GCA_964481505.1 uncultured Planctomycetaceae bacterium
CTTCTTTGTCGTTTTCTACCGGAAAGCCGAGTTGGCGATGAACGATCCACAGCGTTACTTGCCAGGTGCAGATGCTTTTGTTGATGCATTTTCACTCACGCGCAATTTTTCAGCTGTCGTCTCCGGCACCAGTTCCAGAATGACCGCAGTGCCGCGCGGGGGAACTCGACCTTTCCAGCCTTCGAATGACTGACCTCCGTCGCTGGCGGAGCTTGCCTCCTGCACGTCAATTAACGATCCGGCAAAGTTGGCGACGCAGACGAGGTACCCTTCTTCTGCCGCGTAAACTTCGGGTCCGCCTTCAACGCGTGAAAAATGGTAGCTGCCAGCGAAAACGAATTCGTGATTCATCGGACGTGGCTGCGATTCTTTGTAGAACTTCGCAATCGCTGCGTGATAGGCTTTATCGTCCCAAAGTGTGAGCAATTTCTTTCTTTGCTCGTCAGACATCTGACCGTACCACAAAATCTCTTTGTTGTACGGATCGTACCGCAACTCCATCAGCGGCAGTTTGACTCCAGGTGGAGACGTTGGCAGCGACTGCGAATAGTAGCGAGACACCGACGTACGCATCCATGTTCGAGCGTCTTTGCGATGCAACTTCCCTGCTTCGTCGGTCCAGTTGACAAAGATGTTGATACGTTGTCCGGTAGGAGGCGTGAATTCCGGTGAGAACGACGCTGGTTTTCCTGCTTTGGCCCCGAGTGCCAGAAGTCCGGTGTGGACAACGGCCGCGCGACCACGAAATGACAGCAGCGCTTCGTGCTCTTTGGTTTGTTCTGTGCAGCACAACATTTCCAGAAGGCAATCTTCGCAAACGACCTGTGTTCTGAGCAGTAGTCGGTTCTTCTGTTTGTCCAGGACGACCGTTTTTTCCGGGTTGAGCGGGAAGCCTCCCTCAATCATTCCCTGCAACTCGTCGGACAACGCGGGTAGCGGTGGTGGACCGTCTTCTTTGACGGGAACTTCTGCTGCACCGTTGGTTGATTCTATTGCTGCGGCAGATGACACTTCATCAGCGACCACGGTTATACAGAAAGCCCCCGCGCACAGAATGGACAACAGGGTTCGCTGAAGAGAAGTCGGCATAAAAGAGCTCCCGCAGAGTGACGGCGCAACACAGTCGAGCCTATCATATCTACCGGACTGCTTAATACGAACCAGGAATATTAAATGATGCAGCTTGCAGAAAAAACGGCCTTCATTACTGGAAGCACACTTGGAATCGGCCGTGCAATGGCTGGTGCGGTCAGTGCTGCCGGAGCTTCTGTTGTTTTGCACGGACTGAACAATGATGCGACAGCACGGGAAGCTGTTTCCGATTGTGGAAGCGGTGCAAAGTTGGTTGTCGGCGATTTGGCGGGAGACTTGCCGAGTTGTGCGGTGCAGGTTGCTGAAGATGCATTGAAAGTTGCTCCTGACATCGACCTTCTGGTTTGTAATGCCGGTACGTACATCGATCAGCCGTTTTTAGAAATGGACTATGCGACTTTTGACCGCACGTTCAAGCTTAATGTGTATTCGCAGTTTGTGCTCGTGCAGCACTTTGCACGCATCTGGACGCAAAAAGGCATCAAGGGGCGCGTTGTTATTACCGGATCAATCAATGGTCGACTTGCCGAACCAACTCACGTCGCCTACGACTCGTCCAAGGGAGCTGTGGAAGCGATGGTCAGGTCAATGGCCGTCACGCTGGCTCCTATGGGAATTCGCGTCAATGGTGTTGCGCCAGGATTGTTCCGCACGCCGCTAACGGAACCGGCTTTTGCAGACGCCAACTTTCGTGAATGGATGGAACTGCACACACCCAACAAAACGGTACCTGGCCCCGATGCGGCCAGCGGAACGACCGTGTTTCTGTTGAGTGACAGTGCCGAACACATTCACGGCCAGATGATTTTTGTCGACGGTGGTATGAGCATCTGGCAGCAACCTGACTGCCCTGAATAAGAATTCGATCACAACTGAAAATTCGAAAGTTGTTCTCTGTATCTGCCTACAAGAGCATGCTCTGTCGCGAAAAAAGTCGCGTCGAAAGTCGGCAACCGCACTTCGACCACGATGGCAACATCCAAAAGAAAACTGGCGGTTCGGTATTATGAT
>CAYZYB010001236.1:0-2101 GCA_964481505.1 uncultured Planctomycetaceae bacterium
GAATGTTCTCATAGCTGGTCCTTATCTTTCGCGGTCAGAAACGGCAATACCTTGGCAGTGCGATGTGGATTGTATCGTCGGCGGCGTCCATTGCAGTAGCAAATTGCAGCATCGCGTTAATCGTTATGTGTGAAAGACCAGTCGTGATTTACGACTCGCCTTTTTTCCTTTCTGCTGGTCTGCCCTGCCGTCGCCGTCTCGAACTTCTCCGTACGGAATTTCGTTCTCAAGATAGATTTATTTGCAGTTACCTTCACGCAGGTGGTCATTGCACGACATTCGTTGCTCTGTTGAACCGAACTTTTCGTTCACAGCCAGAGTGTTTCTAATAACACTCTGGCTGATGCTCTCAGTGACAACTGACGCATCACCACTCCCGTCCAAACCGACGCGTTCAATTGATGTTGATCGCGGCCCTGGAATTCGCGCCATGGATCGAATTCGTCCAGTCTTTGTCCTTGGTGTCGGTTTCCGTGTGCCACCCAACTCCGGATGCCCCAGTGCCCTGCGGATTAGTCCCTGCAGCCTGCCTGCCACCGCTTTGAGACTGAACAAGCACAAACGACAGGTCAACGCAGAATTCGGCGGATATCAGAAGTGTGCGAGTCTTGATGAGGCTTCTCCAGAATCGTAACGGGCTCGGTTTCGCAACTTCCCTTTTTTTGATTCGTTTTTTGCAGACCGACAGACGAGCCTCACAGAGATTGCGGATCCGGCATTGGTGCAGAAAAATGGGGGAGTCCCTGTCATATTGGATGACGTAACCTTGATGTCTCGATGTTCCGAGTAATCGCCTGGCAGGCCGTCCGGGGACAGGACGAACGTGTTGTCAGTTTCTGTTCAACACAGAATCTGGTATCGTTTGCCGTTCATTGGAGGTTTCCGGACACGCTACCAGTCCCAGGCGAACGCGGAGCCATTCGGCCGGAATGCGGCTTTGCCGGTCATTTATGTGCAGTTTTGCCCGCATTTTGTCGATCAGGGTGGAAAATCGCCCCGTGGCTTACTACACTCCGTGGCTTCCGTTTTCGTGCTCCGCGGAGCGTCCGCGAAAAGACGTGCTCGCTTATTTCCAGTCCTGACCGCATCGATCAATGCCAAACACTCCTTCTGCAAAAAAGTATCTCCGTCAAAGCAATGCCCGCCGGCTTCATAACCGAACGACGCGATCGACGCTGAGAACTCGCATCAGGAATTTTCGTGCTCTGATGGATGGAGACGTCACGCGAGAAGAAGCGGACAAGCAGCTTTCTTTAGTATCCAGAGCTCTGGATAAGGCCGCCGCAAAGAACCTGATTCACAACAATGTTGCGTCACGGACGAAGTCGAGACTGGCTGCGTTGAAGAAAAAATCCTGCAGCTAATCGTTTCCTTCCACCTCGAGAAGTCATCACGGTTGCTTTCCCGCGCTGCTGAATAGGCAGCGACGGAAGTGCGTTAGGCCTCCTGAATCGCCTGAGAAACGTGTATCAGAACGGCTGCCAATCGGTTTCCCGCAGCCAGTTCAGCAGAATTGAGCCTGTTAGTTCGGGATAGTTCTTCTGCGGATTACAAGGTCCAGGGGCCAGCCGCCGACCATTGATTCCGCATGGAGCCGGACGCTTGATCAGTTTTGTGGTCGTCTTCGACGATCAACGCTGACACTTCTTGTGTCTCCATGCTGTGTATCAGAATCCGGCTACGGGTGTCTCGCAAGACTCGACCGCACCGCTTTCAATGCGAATTTCAGGAACGCTTTCTGCGTATCAGAACGTCCTGACGCTGTCGCCGGACCCGCAGATTTGTTGGAGATCAGCGGCCACTTTTTTCGAGCATGGTTTGGCGTTTGAGAGCACTGTCAGTGAGGGGCCTGCGTTCGAGGTTGTTGAAAAATGCGGGTGAACCGACGCACGGCGGTCATCTGTCGCAGTCTCGGGGAAAGTGCTTATCTGATGACCTTCCATTGATAATTTCTGTGTGAAAGAATTCCGTCGATTTGCCTGTCTCAACCCGCAATTCTGAGAACGATGACGGACTCCCCTTGCGGATTGCTTTCCGGGCGGGATACTGACGCTTCAAATGCCCGCATTGCGTTCCATGCACCACTCAGCCCCGTCAAAGC
>CAYZYB010001237.1:0-2100 GCA_964481505.1 uncultured Planctomycetaceae bacterium
GTCCTGACGAGCCTGGTGTTTGCCATCGCAGCGCCGATGAATGGTGCCGAGTCCACTCACCTGCTGTTCAGTGCCAGGTCGGCTCAAGGTCATCGTCTGGGGCTAAAGCGAGACATCATCACTCAGTCGCACTGCACACGGCTGCTGGAAGAACACAACTGTGATGGTGATCATCTTACCGTGTGGCGCAGCGCGGGCGATCAAATTCTGCTGCGACGCAACGGATTCCCCGTCGGTCAAGTCACCACAAATTCGCGGACAACACCACAACCGATTCAGGAAACGTTAACGACTCTGCTTCCGCTGGTGATGCATCGCCGTTCACAAAGTATTCTATTGCTGGGTGATGAATCTGGCGCAGGACTTCGCGTTTGTACTCAGTTTCCTTTGCACACGATCGAAGCCGTCCGAACGGACATTCGGACCACGGACATCGCCAAAAGATTTGCGTGGTCGACATGCGAAGTGTCACCGGAAACCGACGATCGAGTGACGTTGCGGCATCAGGACATCAGCGTCGCCGTGCGAACTCCACGCCCGGCAGCGGATCTCTTTGATGTCGTCGTCGCAGCCTCTCCGAATCCGGTTTCCCTGCGCTGTCAGGATCAGTTGACGGCAGAATTTTACAGAGCGGTTCGGTCGCAGATGACCGATCACGGCGTCTTTTGCCAACGCATCGTGCAACATGACCTGGGATCGGAAGCGTTGTTGCGAATCACCTCCGCGGTGCGTCGGGTGTTTGGACGAGTTGTAGTGACGCAAATGGTTCCTGGTCAGGTGGCGATTATTGCGAGTGTCGACGAGGACGGTCTTCTGGATCGCCAACTGCTCGGCCGGATTCGACGTGATCACGTGACACGAGAACTCACACGTAGTGGCTGGGATTGGTCGCAGGTGGCCAGTCTTCCGATTATCGACAGCAACGATCCGATTGGAATTTTTGAACACGAACAGATGCTGGCGTCCGCAAGCGGATCAAACGCGCACTTTGCTTTCAATCTGTCGCTGGAAGCTGCTCGCTGGGGTAACAAAGCCGGAGAGCTCCAGAAAATGTTCGCACCGCATCAACAAACGATGGCAGCAGTCGCTCCGAAATCAAATGCGTACGAAGAATACACTCAGCGTTATCGAGCTGTCGTCCAGCAAGCGGAAATCCTGACAGCGTTCCCGGACAATCCGTGGCCGTATCGCAAATCACTGAAGATGGAAATGCTGCGAAACCCGGGAACCCCTGTCCGAACGATCGAAGACGGCGAGATTGTGGAAAAGGGGGCGGAATTGGATGAATATCGAAAAAGCTACTTCGTGACTCTGGGGCAAGTGTTGGGCCAGGCCACGAAGGGAATCGTCGACCCGCTCTCATTAAAAAAGTTCAATGGCTTTACGGATCGTTACGAACCATTGCTGTCCTACTTTGCACGACACGAACTCATCCGAATTCACGAAGCCACCGGCCATCCCAGCCCGGCACTGGAATTGAATCATCGCCTGCACACCATCTACTTTTCGCAGGGTGGCGATTTTTCAATTCGCAACATCAACCAAACGCTTGCTCAGTTGCTTGATGATCCCGAGCTCCTGGCGACTGATGGTGCACGTTACGATCACGTCAATTCTCTGCTTCAGGAACTTGTGCGACGCTGGGAAGTTCGCGTCGGCTACAGTCCACCATCAGCAAGCCGCACTCAGCAGGACGTGGAAGACTGCGTCCGACTGGTAAACCGCAGCCTGGATGCGATGTCCGGTTGGGCCGCGTCGCTGAATATCGGCGAGAGTGATTTGCGGTCAAGGAGACGCTTCCTGAATCAGGCCCTGATTTCTCCACTGCGAACGTATCAGGAACAAGTGGTCTCGCACCGCCTCAAGCACGCAACGCCATCGACCCCGGAAACGGATGTGGCAAGCGATTCTGACCTGCCGATGCTGGTGAATCCGGCGGACTTCGACCCTTCTGAATTCCTAACAAACTAAGCACCAACAATAAGCCAATACCTGCACAAATCACAGTTCCGTCCCTTTGAGATCAAGGAAAGGCCTGTCGGATTCAGGGTAAGCCTCTTTTCGAATTGGGAGTCTGTGCGTAGTATTGGTTGATTTTGC
>CAYZYB010001238.1:0-2099 GCA_964481505.1 uncultured Planctomycetaceae bacterium
ACCTCAGGTCGCATGCGGCAGCGGATGCAGATAGAACCAACGAAGGAAACTCTGATGTCGCCGAAGCGACCTGGGTTTAATGGCTGTGATGTCAGAAATTTCCAGAGCGCGTACCACGCTTGTCAGGCAGAAACTCGAATCGTTCAACGAAACAGGAACTCGAAATGGAACGCGGAGTTGTTGCGGAGATAGGCCGAAGTCATACGTTACGCAAGGTGGCGTTTTACGCGCTGGGCGTGGCCGCGTATTCGTTGGTGGCCGTTTTTGCGAAGGAAGCAGAAGCCTTTGGGAAACACATTGTTCTGCCATCTGACTTGCATGCAGCATTCACACTGGTGCTGGGCTGGCTATTGGTATTTCGCACAAATTCGTCGTACTCACGCTGGTGGGAAGCTCGCAAGTTGTGGGGAGCGCTTGTCAACGTCAGTCGCAACATGGCGATCAAAGTCGCTGACCTTTGCAAAGCTGGTGATGACGAATTGAAGAAGTTTCGAATCGACATTATCGCATTTGCGTATGGCCTGAAGGACCACCTTCGCAACGAATCGCAGCTACAGAAGCTTGATGGGTTCGAAGCCTGTAACGATCACTCTTCGCACGTGCCGTCTTACCTGATCACAAGAATGTACGAAGAAATTGGCTCCTGGAAATCCAACGGCTTCATCGACGGAGATGACTTGAGGGTATTGGACGCCGAAGCGCGGCAATTTCTGGATATCTGCGGCGGATGCGAACGGATTCGTAATACGCGAGTAGTTCGGTCATACAGAACATTCGCTCGACAGTGTGTGGGATTGTATTTGATTACCTTTCCTTGGGGTGTTGTTGACGCATGCCGCTGGTGGACGGTGCCTTTGACGGCCGTCGTGGCGTATTTCATGCTGGGACTGGAAACCGTTGCCGAACACGTTGAAGAACCTTTTGGCTATGATGAAGACGATCTCGACCTTGAGGGTTTGTGCCGAACCATCGAAGTCACGGTTGTGGAGGTCTTTGATCGACGTATGGCTCGCGAAAAACCGAGTCCGATCTCGCGATAGCTCTGTCGAGGGCAATCGCAGCGGCGGGACTGGCTTCTGCCTTGTCGGAATCAACGAAAACACTGGTAGATAGGTGTTGTTTGCGGTTCCGGGCTTACCTATAACTTCCGGCTTGTGGCTGAACTGGCGTTAAATATTCGCTGTGTATCAGTAACCGTATGTGTTGCTCTGAAAGGTGTTGCCGGAGATTCCGGGCGTCGCCTTTCGCCGAGTTTCGTTCCGGAATGGTTTCGCCTTAAAGAAGAATCGATCGAGAAACTGAAGAATGGCTAATTACTTTTTCACCAGTGAATCTGTCAGCATGGGACATCCGGACAAAGTCTCGGACCAGGTTTCTGACGGCGTGCTGGATGCACTGCTGGCTCAGGACCCGATGTCTCGCGTTGCCTGTGAAACACTGTGTACGACAGACCTCGTTGTACTGTCTGGTGAAATTACGACCGCGGCAAAAGTCGATTACGTCGAAGTCGCTCGCCAGGTCATTCGCGAAATCGGTTACACGAGCGACGATATCGGTTTTAACGCCGACAGCTGCAACGTATTTTGTGCTCTGCACAGCCAGAGTGCTGATATCGCGATGGGCGTTGATAAAGAAGGGGCAGGTGACCAGGGCCTGATGTTCGGTTACGCCTGCAATCAGACACCGGAACTGATGCCTGTAGCGATCGCATTCTCTCACCGCATTATTAATCTGCTGGCCGAGAAGCGTTTGAAAGGCGATGTCAACTGGCTGCGGCCTGACAGCAAGAGTCAAGTGACTGTAGAATATGACGGCGCGAAACCTGTTCGTATCGACGCCATCGTCGTTTCGACTCAGCACTCTGCGGACGTCACTCAGGAGCAGATTTCTGAATACGTAAAGACCGTCATCAAGGAAGCGATTCCTAACGACCTGCTGGATGACAAAACCAAATACCACATCAACCCAACCGGCAATTTCGTGATCGGCGGGCCTCACGGTGACACCGGCCTGACTGGCCGAAAAATCATCGTCGACACTTACGGTGGATGGGGCCGTCACGGCGGTGGAGCGTTCTCTGGCAAAGACTCAACCAAGGT
>CAYZYB010001239.1:0-2097 GCA_964481505.1 uncultured Planctomycetaceae bacterium
CTGCTGCAGTCCGGGCGAATTCTCACCGTGGTCGACCATCAATTAAAAAGTGCCGCCGCACACACGACTGACACTTCGGTCGCGATCATCAGCGATGACGGATCGCGGTTGCTGGCAATGGGCGAATTTATCGCATCGGGATCGCAGATCCAACCTCGTGTCGTGTTCGTCAAGTGATTGCGTAACGCATCCACATCCACACTCGCATCCTGCGTTGCCTGCTAAGCCGTCAATTGCCCCACAACGATGTCGCCCATTTCCGTTGTGCCGACGGAATCGCCGCCTGCGCAAATGTCTTTCGTGCGGTGCCCGGCTTTTAGGGTGGCGTCAACGATCGATTCGATCGCCGATGCCTCTTCTTCCAGTCCAAGCGAGTGTCGCAGCAGCATTGCAGACGCCAGGAAAGTGGCCAGTGGATTGGCGATGTTTTGACCGGCAATATCGGGAGCTGACCCGTGAATCGGTTCGTAGAGCCCTGGCCCATCGCTGCCCAGCGACGCCGATGGCAGCAGGCCGAGCGATCCGGGCAGCATCGACGCTTCGTCCGTGAGAATGTCACCGAACATATTGCCAGTGACGACCACATCGAAATCCTTCGGACGGGAAATCAGGTGCATGGCCATCGAATCAATCAGGACGACTTCGTACTCGACGTCCGGGAACTCTTCTTTAACAACACGTTCGGCCGTTTGCCGCCATAGTCGGGAGACTTCCAGCACGTTCGCCTTGTCGACAGATGTCAGTTTGCCACGACGCTGTTGAGCGGCCTTTGCTGCCATGCGAACGATGCGTTCGACTTCACCGGTAGAGTACACCATTTCGTTGTACGCTTCTTCGCCACTGTCGTGAGGACGTCGCCCCGAAGTGCCAAAGTAGATGCCGCCAGTGAGTTCCCGAAAAAACAGAATATCGGTCCCGGCAACGATGTCGCGCCGCAGTGGAGAAGCGTCGACAAGTTCGTCGAAGGTCTGAATCGGACGCAGGTTGGCGAACAGACTGAGTTCCTGGCGAATTTTCAGCAGGCCAGCTTCGGGACGAGTCTTTGCCGTAGGATCGTCCCACTTTGGTCCACCGACAGCGCCCAGCAGAATGGCGTTTGACGCTTTGCAGGCATCGATGGTGCTTTGCGGCAGCGGATCGCCGAAGTCATCGATTGCGTTGCCGCCGATCGGGTGCTCTGACATCGTGAAAGTGTGCCCGAACTTTGTCGCGACAGCTTCGAGAACTCTTTTCGCTTGTGCAACGATTTCGGGGCCGATGCCGTCACCGGGCAACAAAACTAGATTGGCTTCCATCGAAGTTCACCTGGGTGTTTTTGATCTAACGGGAATTGGAGAAATCGTTGCTTCACAGCACGAAAAGCGGCCTAACGGCGTGTGCGTGTGCACAGGTTAGAACGCATCTTCAGCAATTCAACCTTGAGCGTCTCCTCGGTATAGATTGCTCAGGTTTTCTCAGCACACGGCAGGCGGATCTGTGTGCCTGACCGCGGCGAATCAGTCGGGCAGGAAAAACTGCACGGAGACGGAGCCGGAATTGTTGTGGCGGCTGTTGCTGTAGTCATTCACCTGCAGCCAGACCGTGGCGTCAAACGGTGCGATGATTGTTCCTTCTCGTCCGATTGAAAGCCGGTTGGTAATCGCTTTTCCTGCCGCATCGACCAGCACAGCGACAACCTGTCCCAGCGGAATTCCGCGAACATACTCGACAGAAACTCCCTGCGGTTCACTCTCCCAATCCCTCGGTTCGGTGTGCACCACAAACCGTCCGCTGCAACGAAGAGTGACAGTTTCCCCCTTCTTTAAACGAAGTCCGGAATCCTGCCACCCTTCCGTCGCCTGCAGTGCGAACGGTGCAGAATCCGCCGTCGCCACGTCCTGCAGCCGTGTGGTTCTGTCGGTGTGATGAGCGAACGCGCGCTCTTTGTCGAATCCCTCAAGGGCAGCTTCCGCGAACAATAGCCAATCCACTGCCAGGCGATCACGAATCGGTTGACGGATTCTGTGAGTGGATTGGATAAACTCATCACGCCGCCGAAGCTTCGACAGCGGCTGAAACGTGTCGCGATACACGGGATGATTATTCAGAAACCAACAC
>CAYZYB010001240.1:0-2095 GCA_964481505.1 uncultured Planctomycetaceae bacterium
GTACATCGGCGGCTGGTATGTCAGTGCTGATGGCGACGGCTTCAGCAAGCCATTACGACCGTTATCGCTCGATCCGGTTGTCATCGGAATTGCGACATCGTTTGTTGCTGGTTTCGTATTTTCGTTGATGAGCAAACCGCCATCGCGGGAATTGGTTTTGAAGTACTTTTATCGGCGCAAAGAAACGCCCGTTCAGGATCAGTAGTGGCGAACAAGTCGACTTTCTTCACCAGAAGCAACAGCATCAGAAAATCGCGGGGTTTGTCTTGTTGCCACTCTGTAGGGGTGGCGTCCTGGCCCCTTGCGAGATACAGTTTGGCCCGACGTTTCTCTTTTTCAGAAAGGACGACCGATGAGCGATGACGATGGTGGTGGAATGGGCTGGTTGCTTTGGATCGGCGGTCTGTTGCTGATTAATGGATTGAGCTATGCGTTCGGTTGGGGTTTCTGGATTTACTAATCGTTGCCTGATGTTTCTCCTGGTGCACGGCGAATCGAACGTGTCGCGAACATTGTTTTCGGGTTGAACGTTTGGCTGTGGGCATTCCTCAGCATTGCCACACAACCGCCGGAACAACGGTGGCATGCGGTGCGACTTTGCATCGCCGCCATCCACTTTTTCGTGGGGTGTCTGTTTCTGCTTCGTCGCCCAATGATCCGAAGCGCGCAGCCTAAGGGTATTCTCCTTTCCGTCCCTGCGATTCTGCTAAGCGGTGTGGCTCTTGCGCACGCTCCTGTTTGCACAGCGTGGCCCGTACACGCGGTTGTGACTTTCATTGTTGGAACTTTGCTTACTTTATCAGCCTTCGCATCGCTGGCGGGCAACTTTGCGGTGCTGCCTGCTGTGCGAGGTGTCACCACTTCCGGGGTCTATCGAATGGTTCGCCATCCCGCATACCTTGGCGAAATTCTTCTTGTTGTGGCCTGCTGCTCCGCGCAGGTTGATCTGCCGGCTCTCGCGACTTTATTCATGACGATTGCTGCGGTGGTTGTTCGCATTCGCGCAGAAGAGTCTCTACTGAACGCAACCGACATTTCCAGTTCGCAACGGTACCAGTCCTATCAAGCGGCGGTGACGTATCGGCTCTTTCCTGGCCTGTGGTAAATCTGCGACTGCCACTGAAATCAATGTGCGGCCGCTGAGTGTGGATGCGTCAGGGATGGTTTTGCTATCCGGCGTTTGTTACTTTGGAGATCCTAATCCTGCGGTCGTGGCTCAGTGGCCCGCGAGCGTTTTTCTGTTTTCTCGCAGTTTCCGACCAATTCACGATTCACCATGATAATTGACGCTCATCAGCACTTTTGGAAACTCGATCTGCCTTTCGAGTACGGCTGGCTGCACACGGAACAGCACCAACCGATCTGCAGAAGCTATCTTCCTGATGATTTGAAAACGCACCTTGATGCCTGCGGAATCGAAAAATCTGTGTTCGTGCAAACTCAGCATGACGTTGCCGAAAATCGTTGGGTGTTGCAACTGGCAGAGCAAAACGATTTCATCGCCGGCGTTGTTGGGTGGGTTGACCTGGCGTCGGATCAGTGCGATGAGCAGCTTGCTGAATTCAAAGATCACCCGAAGTTCGTTGGAATTCGCCACATTGTTCAGGATGAAGAAAACGACGACTTTATTGTTCAGCCCAATGTCATTCGCGGACTAAAGGTGCTTGAGAAGCACAGGATGCCGTTCGACCTGTTGTTCTATACGAAGCATCTCAGGCACGCCGTGACGCTGGGACCGGAACTGCCCGACCTGCCGATGGTGATCGATCACGTTTCGAAGCCGAAGATCAAAGAGCAAATCACAGAAGGCTGGATCGACGATCTGAAGGCGGCAGCAGCGTTTCCTAACATCTACTGCAAGCTTAGCGGCATGGTCACCGAAGCGGACTGGGAGAACTGGAAGCTGGACGACCTGAAACCGTATGTCGAAGCGGCCTTCGATGCGTTTGGTCCGGAACGCTGCATGTACGGCAGCGACTGGCCAGTCTGCGAACTCGCGGGCAGCTACGAACGCGTTTATAACGCTCTGGTAGAAGTGCTGGGGCCAATCAGCGATACCGAACGAGCGGCCGTCTTTGGTGGAACGGCTCAAAAA
>CAYZYB010001241.1:0-2092 GCA_964481505.1 uncultured Planctomycetaceae bacterium
GCTTTTATTCGTTCTGTCCAGCTTCTTTCCGTAATCAGCGCCGGTTCAAATGGTCGGAAGCCACGGTGGGAAAACGTTCGGCGGGCGTGGCTGCATCGTCGACTTGACCATTCCGTCGGGCAACAGGTGATCTGTCGCAGTCGCCGCGATATGCTCCGAACGGCTATTTCTTCGGCTGCTGTGTTGCCCCGTTTGCGACATCTTTTTGCCAGCGTCGAATCGCTCGCTTCATTTCTTCAATTTCTATATCCGGCAAGTTCTGTGCGAGATTCGATTCTTCTGCGAGATCGTCGTCCAGATCAAAAACCGCAAGATTCTCTCGCCCGTCATTTGGGCGGTTCCAGTTGATGTTCGGCTGACGATCTGATTTTTTCTTCGACGGCTTTCCTCCGTTGATGACCATCTTCCTCGCGCCGCTTCGCATACACACGGCGTCTCCGTATTGCCAAAATAACTGT
Organism: uncultured Planctomycetaceae bacterium; assembly: GCA_964481505.1. Taxonomy (GTDB): domain Bacteria; phylum Planctomycetota; class Planctomycetia; order Planctomycetales; family Planctomycetaceae; genus Fuerstiella. The sequence goes on from CAYZYB010001241.1 coordinate 459, forward strand.
CGGTCAAACTGCGGAGAATTGTTTAGTAAAAAATCGGTCAGTGAGATTCCGTCCAGCGGGCGATCGGTTGGGTTATCAATACCTGCGAAATCCAGAAGAGTTGGCATGACATCCATCGTGCAGGCCAGTTGATTTGTCGAAGAGCCAGCATCAATCCTTCCGGGCCAGCGAGCCATGCACGGAACGCGATGTCCCCCTTCCCAAAGTGTGCCCTTCATGCCGTAAAGTTCGCCGCAACTGCCAGGGCCTGTTGCGCCATTGTCGGAGAAGAACATGACGAACGTATTTTCGTCAGCGTTTGAGCTCTTGAGCGTCGACAGGATTTCGCCGATTCCCTTGTCCATTTCCACCATCATTTCCGCGTAGGCGCGCTGAGCGTGTTTGAGTTCCCGGTGATCATAGGCGAGTTTGTTTTCTCCTTCGCGTCGGACGGGCTTGTCGTTCGGCCCCTGATAAGGATCATGAGGTGCTTCGTGCGCGACGTACAGAAAGAATGGATTGTCCTCCGTCGCGGCGGCAGTTTTTATGAAGTCACAGGCGTGCCGAGTAATCAGATGCGTCGTATACCCCTCCTCACGCGAATGCTGATTCTGTTTCCACCAGTCAAACACGCCAGCACCGTCGATGTGCGTATGGAAATCGACGTTGCCACTAACGTAGCCGATATACTCTTGAAAACCTTGGTGAATGGGATTGTATTGTTCTTCGTAGCCCAAATGCCATTTGCCGAACATGCCCGTTGCGTACCCGGAATCGGCAAGGGCTTCAGGCAGAGTCCGTTCAACCATTTGCAGCCCGTGATGGCGGTTCCTGTCTGGGGCTGCATAAACAACACCGGGAATCCCGGCGCGCTGTTGATACCGTCCGGTCATTAACGCTGCGCGAGTGGGCGAACACACGCAGCTGTTGGAATGGAAGTCGGTGAACCGCATTCCTTCTGCTGCAAGCCGATCAAGATTCGGTGTCGCAAATGCTGTCCCGCCGTAGCACCCGGCGTCGCCGTAGCCCATATCGTCGACCATGACCACGACGATGTTCGGACGCTCGCTCGACAGATTTCCGGAAGGGGTTTCAGAGTCGATCGCTAACGCTGCCCGGCATGGCAGCAACGCCCAAAACATCGGCAGGATCACTGCTTGCCGGATTCTATCGCACTCATACATCGTCTTGTTCTCAATCTATTCACAAACAACGAACGCCATTAGCCCGCCCAATCAATCCACGCACACTGCAAGGCAAACAGGCTCCAGGCTTCTTCGTCTCAGCGTTCGACGAAACGACGTGATCTCTGCGCCCTCCCCAAAAGAGTCCTGCAACACCTCCCTGCCCGTAGACACTCCCAACGGCAGGGCAGTTTTTTGGCCACAAATTATCAGTGTCGTTGCGAGACGCGAGCTTTCCGTTTCGTTTTGTGATGAGGTTCTGTGATTCACTACCGCGGTCCCGGGGGCAGGTGCTTTAGAAGGTACCGGATGATCAGCGTTCTTACGTGGACTTTGGTTCCTTTTCCTTCACGCAGCCCATGGTCGCGATTGGGGTAAACCATGTAATCGAAGGATTTGCAGAGCTCGATGATTCCGTCAACCAGCCCTCCGATAATTTTAATGACAGTATTGGTTTCTCCCGAATCAGTG
>CAYZYB010001242.1:0-2088 GCA_964481505.1 uncultured Planctomycetaceae bacterium
GCTGCAGACGGCGAGCGCGTGTTCCAGAACGAAAAACTGGGCTGTCTAAAGTGTCACGCCATCGGCGGCGCCGGTGGAAAAGTAGGTCCCGACATGATCAGTCTCGGCGGCAGCGCTCAACCCGACTATCTGCTGGAATCGTTGCTTAACCCAAACGCAAAGGTGAAGGAGAACTATCACACGATCGTCATCGAAACGACTTCAGGGAAAGTCGTGTCCGGCGTTCAGGTCAAGCAATCCAAGGAAGAAGTCGTCGTTCGCACAGCCAAAGACGAACTACTGACCGTGCCACGGAACGACGTCGAAGAAGTTACGCAGGGACTTTCCCTCATGCCCGAAGGACTGGTCGACGCCTTGACCGACCGAGAGCTCGCTGCGATGGTTCGGTTTCTTTCGGAACTCGGCCGCACACCGGAATACACCATCGGAAGAAAACAGGTCGCCCGCACCTGGCACGTCATGCAGGCCACAAAAGAAGCGGCCTTTCGATTGCGTCGAACAAGTTATGCGACCGCAGCGACAGAAGATGCGGCATTTCAGTGGCAACCAAAGTTCAGCACAGTCGGCGGTCTACTGGCGATGCAGGATGTACCGGTGGTCTCCGTGAAAAATCGTTCGGCGGCTGGCACTCGAGGCGTTGGATTTGCTCGTTGTCACATCACCGTCGAAACCGCTGGCGTTCTGCAGTTTAGGGTCAACGGCACGGAAGGCCTCAAGATTCGCGGTAATGAACTGCCGATTGATCTGCCACAGAACAAAGTTTCCGTCGATGTGGAACCTGGAACGCTGCAACTGACATTCACCATCGATCAGACTCAGAGAACCAAACCGCTGGAGCTGGAAATCCTTCCGGAAACAACAGCCGTGGCAAAATTTCAGAATTAACATCGACTTCGATTTCTCTAAGCGAGCACATTCACATGATGACGCTTTTGCTGACGATGTGCCTGACGACAGGTTTTGCCAACATGAACGACGAACCACAGCAACCGGCAGATGCTCCATCGTCGCAGGACGAAAAGGAAAACCTGAACGAAGACCAAAGCGAGAAAGTCTCCGGCACACAGACACTGGGAGGCCGACAGTTCTGGGGCGACCTTCGTTTTTTTCACGGCTTTCGAATTCAGAAGAACGTACTCACCAGCCATCACCGACTGCTCAATCCCAAAGACCAGCGTGTCGTCAGCGGAACCCTGGAAGAATGCCAGGAGAAGCTCGAAGAAATTCGCGTTCAACAGAAACTGCCGGAAATGTCCGGCAAAGCCGTAATCTTGATTCACGGAATCGGCCGGTCATCAAAGTGCTTTGCCGGCATGGCGAAAGAACTCAGCAACGACGACTACACAGTGATCGGATTCGATTATCCGAGCACACGTATCCCGATTCCGGATTCAGCCGAATACCTGCACAGCGTCCTTAAGTCGCTGGACAAAATCGATTCCGTCGACGTCGTTGTGCATTCGATGGGCGGTCTTTTACTGCGGTCGTATCTCAGCAACTACAAAGAACCGCGTTTTCGGCGAGCGGTGATGCTGGGAGTGCCCAACAAGGGCGCTAAAATGGCGGACTTCCTGAAAGGCAACCCACTGTTCAAGGCGATCATGGGCCCGGCAGGGCAACAGCTTGTTTCCGGAAAAGACGGACTCATAGAAAAACTGCCCACTCCGAAATTCGAATTCGCAGTGCTGGCTGGCGGTCGTTCAGCAGAACGAGGTTACAACCCATTGTTGCCGGGGGATAACGACAGCACGGTGACTGTCGAAAGCACACGACTGCCGGGGGCGCGAGATTTTTTGCTGCTGCCGGTGATTCATTCGTTTTTGATGTCCGACAAGGCTGCCGTCGCAGCGACACGTTGTTTTCTAAGGTCCGGGCAGTTTGACACGAAGGTTCCAGCGCAACCGATTGAAGGTAACAGCCAGCCCGCGGGGTAGTTTATGTCGGGTTTGGTAGCAGATTGTTGCATTTGAATTGGGTGGCCGGGGTTGGACTGAGCTTGCGAAGGAAACCCCGGGGTTTCGCTCGTACCTCACTCCAACCCCGGCCACCCAACGCCGTTAACGGTGTAAACCGGCATAAGCTGCGGTT
>CAYZYB010001243.1:0-2087 GCA_964481505.1 uncultured Planctomycetaceae bacterium
CTTTTGTGATTTCCTCCAGCGTGATTTCAAAGAGTCAATTCGAGCTGTTTGTAAAGGAAACCGGATACGTCACAAGCGCTGAAGAAGGCACCGACGATGCGAGTGTTATCGCGGATAATGCAGCAACAGAAGCAACTCCGTTCGATCAGGCCACATTGTTGTTCGATAAGAAAGGTGGCTGGATTCAGGAAGACAAATCACCGGAATGGAAACCCGGACTTTCATGGAGAACATCCGAACAAAAATCGTCTAACACCGCAGATACCGTTGAACCAGCTACCGTGCTCAGCATTCGAGACGCAACCGCATTCTGTGAATGGCTGTCCGCCAAAGAGAACCGTCAGTATCGCCTACCCACGACTCAGGAATGGACGGTTGCGGCCGAACTGGGCAGATTTCACAGGAGAGGCAACACAGACGAAGCCACTACCAAAGGGACGCCCCCAGCACCGAAAACCGAAACATCAGCCCCGCGACTCGGAGAGTGGACGGCAGATTCGGAGCACATACGGAATCAACAATTTAACATCGTCGCACAACGGTCCGTTCGCAAAGGCGAACGCAGTCTCCAGCAATCTCTGGCCCCGGACCCATTTCGATCTTCGGAGATCGGGTTCCGCGTCGTGACTGAGCTTCGCGGTGGAGCGACCGACGAACCAACCAAACAGGAAACGGAAAACGAAAGAGAAGAACATGGCCCTCCTGAGGTGTTGGGCAACTTTAACAAACCCTGAAGCAAGCCAACGGTCGCATGGCTGATCCTCGTCTCTTGCCGTGGACGTCAACATCCCACCAAAAAATGGATTCCATTCGTGTGTTTCGCCGATACGATAACGGTCAGTACCACTGAACTTCCGTTTCCGCGTCTTCCAACGAAGCCATGCCAATTTATCTTTATCAAGTCATTCGAGACGACGATCAGCCAGGCGAAGAATTCGAAATTGAACAGGGCATTAAAGAGCCGCCGCTGACCGAACACCCGGAAACCGGTGAGCCGGTCCAGCGACTGATTTCGTCTACCTTCGCGGGCGGCTCATGGTCCGAATCGTCTATGCACAAAAGTGCCCGAGACGACAAAAAGCTGGAACGCCAGGGATTCACCAAATACGTCAAAGCGGGGGACGGCGTCTACGAAAAACGCGCTGGCAAAGGGCCAAGAACCATCACTCGCGACAAGCCGATCAAAGGCAGTGATCTGAAGTAAGTTCGCCTTTGCCGTCGTTTCAGGGTTCCAGACGGGGAACGCCTGTCGGACTGTAGAACAGTGCTTGAAAAGAGTTTTCGCCTGCGCCACTGACTCTGCCAGTGTTCTATTTCAGGCGATGTCAGCATCCAACATGCACTACCGGCACCAGTGGCACGCCTTAGCAGCCAGCTACCCTCGGAACTTCACCCCAGACACCTGTGAAGGGGTTGGTACGAGTACGAAACGTTCGAACCGTTTTCTTCTGCGACGGCAGTCCATCGTCATCGCGGCATTTAGATGACGAGTGGAGCTCCTATTCTGTCGTGTGCTCATCGCGTGTGCGGTACAGAAAAGCGTCGGAGGTTAGCAGTGAGACCAACAAAGCGTCCATGCTTCCGCCGTTGTCTCTGTAGGCTCGGTGGGCCTGTTGAAGCACGGGCGCGTCGTTAAGCGTTTCGTTGCGGCCCATCCAAAATCGAAAAGCGTGGCGGACGAAGACCTGTTCGGCTCGTTCGCTGCGGGCGATCTTCTGTATCATTTCGATGGCGTCGGCGACTTTGCCATCCAGCGATGGATCGCCGGAATCGATAATTTCGCCCGTCGTGTCAACGGGTTTCTTCTGTTCCTCTAAACGAAACAAGCCCGTGTGATTGTAACTTTCGAATGGAAGTCCCAGCGGATCCATCTTCTTGTGACACGTCCAGCAATAGTCTTCCCGAGTGACTCGCATACGTTCGCGCAGCGTGCTGTCTGGTTCGTCTGGTAACATCGCATCAACGGTGATCGGTACGTCAGGAATGCCTCCTCCAAGTAGCCTTTCGCGAATCCAGCGGCCACGTCGGATCGCATGATTGTCCATCGCGTCAGAATGAGAAACCAGCCAGGTGGGATGAGTTAAGAT
>CAYZYB010001244.1:0-2087 GCA_964481505.1 uncultured Planctomycetaceae bacterium
GCCCCTGATCTGTTCCAAACACCAGGTCCAGATCGCCATCGGCTTCCAGGTCAGCGGCGACAACATCGTTGATGTTCGGAATGCTCTCTTCCTGCGGTACAATGCTGAACGACCGAGTCTTGTCTTCACCGATGTCGTTGCGAAGGATGACGACGCCCTCATCGCCATAGCCGATCACGTCGAGATCCGTGTCGTACCAGCGGTTCTTCCCCGTCGGATCTGTTGGAATCTTTTGGTCACCATCGGCATCTCGCAGCAACGACGGATTCTTGACATCGCTGAGGGCCTTGTCGAAGTCTCGATCAATGTCGACCAGCAGGAATCTGGTGACTGCAGATGGAGCGTCTGGTGAAGTCATCATCAGTGTCCATTCTGCGGTGAGATCGGTTCCCCGCGAATACACTTCGATCTTTCCGTCGCGAGCGACAATCAGATCGTCGAAACCATCGAGATTCATGTCCTGCAGGTCGACATGCGTCACCCCGGTTAGTTTCGGGAGTCCCTCCGCAATTTCAAACGCTTTCACAACCGTCGGCTCCAGTTGTGGAAGCGCGCCAGCTTTGTCGGCGGCCATCATAAAGTCTTCGTCGAATTCTAATGCGACGTATTCGAGCAGGTTTTTGCTTAGTCGTCGCTGGTCGATTTGCGTCGCGATTTCCGGCAGCAAAAGGTTTCCAGTCATCATAGCCGGGCCCATTAGCGTCGCCGCATTTGTGCCATCATACTTTTCCAGTGCCGAGCCGATGGTTTCGACGAGGTCCATGCGGCGCTGCTTTTTGATCGATTCATTGAGCGGTGCAAGCAACGTTTGGGCGGACTTTAGTGTGTCTGTGATTTGTAGCGCCAGCTTTTTGGTTTCTTCGTTTTTCGAATTCAAGCTGAGCGCCTGGCGCTGCATAAGTTTTTGCAGGGCGAAGAGATTCTGTGGGGCGAGTTCGAACGATTTTTGCAGCGTTCGCAGAAGTTGGGCTGACTTTGGATCGTTTGCATCTGTGTAACTTCGGTTTCCGTCCATTGCAGTCGCAATCGCAAAGCGAAACTCCGCGGCTTCTGGAAGTGCATTGGCCGCGTTTTCTAAATGGTGCAAGCCATCGTCAAAGCTCGAGGTTTCCGCTGTGTCACTGTGTATCAGCAATCGGCCCTGCAACAATTCGACGACGGCCTTCTCGCCGTCTTCTGTCGCAATCGCGCGGTACGCATCGATGGCTTCCGTTGCGGAAGTGACTGCTGCCTGAAACTGCATGGCTTTTTCAGCAGGACCCGAAGACTGGTAGGGAGATTCTCGATCAACCAACGCCAGCACACGGCCAACGGCCAGATTTCTGGCTGCGACACGGTTTTCCGGCAGTAGTTCTGCAAGTTCGGTGAGGGCCGATTCTGCGTCCGCCCATTCCTTGTTTTCCAGGTGAGCAATCCCGCGGTTTTTGAGTGACAGGGCCTGCTGATATTGCTCTTTGGTCAGTGCTCCTTTGGTTGATGTGATTTCCGGGGGAGATGTTCCCGGATTTGGTTTGGGGTCGCTGTTGCAGCCGGAAAGTCCCAGGAGCAGCATCGAGAGCAAACAGGCCCGATTGAATGGCGGAGACATAACTTCCCTTCCGGCGAACTTCTCAAACCCAATGTGACGTCTATCCAATGCGTACGTAGTCTAGTGCCGCAAGTCAGAGTTGTTAGGTCACCAGAGGGGAATTTTGTTTGTTCTTCCGTGAAGCTGCTCAGTTTTCCTTCCATGTGGATGGACGTTTGATGGTGTCTGATCGGACGTGACGCCCGGTGTAATTCCACTGGATTGGTTTCGCGAAGGCCCCGTTGAAGTACGCGATAAAATCAAGCAGACGTTAATTCAGATCCTCCAGCGATTTGAAGTTGCCGCGACACATCACACGACGACTGATGATTCCGGAAATTATTTCGATCTGGTTCAGCCACGACGTGTGTTTTGGAAGGTACACGAACCGGACTCGGTGGCGGCGATCTGATAGAAACTGCCGCCGTGATGCCATCAACTTCAGGATACCGCCGCGGCCTTTCTTTCCGAGCGGACTTTTGTTGATTCCCTCCAGCTTGGCCACGTTACCGACAAGTGT
>CAYZYB010001245.1:0-2086 GCA_964481505.1 uncultured Planctomycetaceae bacterium
AAGCAATCAATAGCGTCGAGCCCGGGTCACGGCTGGACGAGGTGCTTCAGAGATGGGGAGGCTATCGCCCAACGTTAAAGGTTGGGGATAAGCACCTAATCCAAGGATACATCGATCTCCTTCGTTGCAGCCATGAGATTTCGTGTGCTGTCGATCCGACGATTGATCCACGTTTGCCCAGTCATTGCTACGATCCTGAGTCCATTGCACGCTTCTTTCGAATCCCGTTGGAAGATCTGGCCCCCGACTATTCACAGAAAGAATCGCCAACAGAAGTAACCACAGGCCACTCCGTTAATGAGCTTGGGCGAATTGCTACAGCGATGGAGCGCCTCACGGAACATTTAGCCCCTGAGCCAACGGACACCGTTGGGACTCCGTACCTTGCTCAGAAACTCGGATGTACGTCTGCGTGGATCACTCAGCAGATTCGTGATCGACAGATTCCTCAATCCTGCATTGTGGACGGCACGGGGAACGGAAAACCGTGGAAGTTTCACCGCATAAAAATTGATCGCTGGATTCGAGATCGATAGCGGACACCAACTACTGGGGCAATCAATTCAGTTGCGGGAGGGAATATGCCAAGAAAAGCAAAACAGCAGAAGAGGAAGATACCAGTCGTTATTGATGGTAGGTCGATCGACGTAACACTCACGCCCCCAACCGGTCGCCGAAAATCGTGGTATGCGTATTGGTCTGGGCTTGTGACGAGCAAGAGCACTGGACAAGACGAATTCGATTCCGCAGTCGTCGCTGTCACTGACATGCTCAAAAACGGTGGCCGTAAGCGAGTTGCTGCGGACATGGTTCTGAGCGATGACGAGTTCGAAGAGATTCAGCGGCGACATTTCGGTAAGAGGAAAGACCCAGAAGCGAAGAAACGAGCCGAAAGGTCGCTGGAAGCGTGCCTCGAAGCGATCTATGCGTTTCGTGAAATTTCGAAGCGTTCACCAATTGCCACGGCAACACCTGCTGACTGTGAGGAGTTTCAGCACGAAGCTCTGACAATGCCCAGCAACTGGCGGCGGCCAGCCAAGGGAGAACGTGTGGAAGAGGTTGCACCACTCAGCCCCAATACTATTGTGAAGTGGTCCACCGCACTTCAGGCTGCTTTCGAGCGAGTGAACAGGAATGCTGGCAAGAAGTGCGTTCGTGGATTCGTGAAGGAGGAGAAGCTTCTTCATGAGAATCCGTGGCACAAGTTCACGTGGATCGAGCGGCGTAAGAAAGAGCTAAGGCAATTCGATCATTCTGAGTTGATCGCACTATTGGACTACTTCGACGAAAAGTGGCCGGGGCTGCGATTTGCTCCAGCGCTTGCAAAAGTGCTTCTCTGGTCGTGGGGACGAAAAGAAGAAATCAGCAGCTTGAAATGGACGAGCCTCAGAGTAGTTGGAAACGAGTACCACTTCGATTCGACCGGAAAATGGGCCGTCAACAAGTGGTTCCGAATTCCAAAGCCGCTCTTTGAAGAACTCAAAGCCATAATGACGGAAAGCCCCTATGTCTTTGCGAGTTACGCTGAAGATCTGAGGAAGTTCTACGAAGAACGTGGTTCACATCGAGGGGGACAGGTTCGAGATGACTTTTCCCCCGAAAACGTCGGCGAGTGGTTCTATCGCAGGATCGCAGACTGGTCAGCCAGCCTGCCAAACGGTTCAGCCAACGTTCACGATTTTCGCAAGACGACTCTTCAGTACGCCAGAAGTGGAGAGGATGTGAATCGCCAAGTCGCCGCTGACGCCCATGTGTCAGCAGAGGTCATGATGACTCACTATGCGAAGGAGTCGGATAGGGAAATGCGTGCCAAGAGCAACAGAATTTACAAGCGAATCCTGAACAGCTTGTCGGTCGATGTTGCTGTCCGGTACGGTTACAAGGAGACCGAATTTGACCGGTTGACTGAGGGGCTTGATGCAGCCCGTTCTCGGGGAGATTGGGGGCAGGTGGCGGAACTGGCCGAGCGGCTTGCAGCCCTCAAGTGTCCAACTCCAACCGAGTCGGTAACGTGACCGCAGGGTTCGATTTTGTGAATTCCTGTGAACACGAATTGCGGTTCGAAAACTGCTTGTTCACAGAAATG
>CAYZYB010001246.1:0-2083 GCA_964481505.1 uncultured Planctomycetaceae bacterium
CCGTCACCCAGTGCATTCTGTTGTATTTCAATGTGTGAGTCTGAAATTCGATCTCCGTTGGTGTCGTATCGCGACCTCTCTTGCTGAGCTTGTTCATCTGTGCTTCGATCAGGTCTTTCGACGTCTTGTCGATCTTATGCCCCATGTTTGCCCCGACAATGTGACGCAAACGCATTCGTTTCTTTAGCATCTCCTGTTCCATCACATCCGCCGCTTGCTTCTGAATATCATTCTCACCGCTGTAAGCGATCGTCGGGCAATGAGTCAGATTCAATGCGTACTTATCGCAGTCGTACATGTTCCACAGTGACTTTTCCCACGGTGTTGGATTCAAAGTTTCCTTCTGGAAGAACTTCAGGAACTCCGGCGTCTCAGAAAATCCGGCGCCTGGGTTTGCCGCGAACCAGCGGTCGGCGTAGTGCACGGCGAACTGCCAACATGCCGCGCCACCCATTGAGAAACCTCGGACACTGATGCGGTCTTCGTCGATCCGGTAGCGACTTTGAACGTCTTCCAGAGCTTCCAGCACATCGACTTCGCCGGCGAATTTGAACGCGTTTGAATATCGTCCGTACGGATGCAGCACGATGGTGTGATCGGGCGTGTATTGGCCTCGATCCTTCATGCGTCCCCAGATGAAATTCACTTCGCTCAAGGTTTCTCCACGACCGTGAAACCATAGATCGCAACGTGTGGGCATGCTGTGATTGAACGCATAGGTTTCCGGAACAACCAGACCGTACGGCTGAACCGTGTGGTCAATGCGACTCACGTAGCCTCGCACAACCAATCCGCTTTGATGCGGCCACTCGGCTTTGCCAGCCAGCAACTGATCTGCGCGAGAGATACCTTCGATCAGCAGTTTGTCGGCTTTGTCGATGTCCTTCGGCGAAAAGAATTCGTTGTGATCCAGGGCGACTCGAACAGCGCGTTCGAAGATCGTAACGTCTGGCAACAGCGACTTTGTTTCGTCATCTTTGGATGCGTTTAGCCTGACAATTTTTCCCTGCAAAGTCGACAAAGCGTCGCGCAGACTGGCTTCTCGATCCGCCGGGACTGCAACGCCTTTTCGGGGAACACGGCGAACGTTTGTGGGATCGTTGTCTCCCTTGCCGTCCGCGAACACAGGAACGCAGCAGCCCAGAATGGTCAAGAAAACGATTGATCTAAAACGCATGGAAACTGTCTCCTGCAAACAAACGACGTTGGATCTTCCAGTGTTGCAGAATCCTCGGGCGAATCAATCGATGTCACCGCCAAATGAAAGCTACTCAGACTCTTCCGGCATGAGCCGTGATACTTCCAGCAATGCTTCGATGTCCGATTGCAGAGTTTTCGACAGACTCAGAATCAACGCAAATCCGACCGCTCCGACGATACTCAACGCGGTCAGTGCGTTCGCACTGTTCTCTGTCGTCGTTTGTTGAGTCATCAGCAGAATCATCATGCCGACCGCAGGAACGCCACCGGCAAGATACAGTGACCACGTCGATTGTTCTGACAACTGCTGCAACTGAACCACATCCTGATTTCGAAGGCGATCACTCTGCAGGAGTGCTGGCAGATACGACTTGATTGTCAACGCTGCTGTCATAAAAAACGGATACGCGGCGGCGATCAATCCACAAATCAGCAACGATCCGATGAAGTGAAAGTACCATTTCGTTTCCAGCCCGTTGGCCAGAATGTTGAGGGCGATCGGGTAGACCAGGCCCGCGATCAACCATTCGGTAATTCCCAGGACCGTCACGAAACGGCTCAACCGAAATGCACGTTGCCGAACAAAAGCAATCTCATCTGCAGCTGCAGCAGAAACGCCGGAGCGCAACAGGTTGGTGACCGGTTTGCTGAACCAGATGCAAAACCAGATCCCAATCGGAAAAGCGATTCCGTTCACGGCGAGTGCTGTCATCTGAAATTTGTGTGCGACTGCCGTCAATATGGGATCCTGCTGGATTTCCACGTCGTTGTAGAGAAAGTTAAATGTCGCGGCCAAAATGTGTGGACCAATCGCTGCCAGCAAGAACGCCGCCAGCGGCCACAGCACGGCTTTTTTTTGCCACCCGCTTTGGCTGTTGTGCAT
>CAYZYB010001247.1:0-2082 GCA_964481505.1 uncultured Planctomycetaceae bacterium
GATCATATGTGTGCGACTCCAATTGAATGTCTTGATAAATTGAATTCCGTGTCGGCTGCATCCTTCGCAGGACTCCCTCCGCTGACTACCCCCAATCGCGGCCATGTTTTCAATTGTCATCAGATGTCACAGAGCATGCTGCGAATGTTCTGAATACGAAAACCGGGTGATTTCTGAGGGTATTTCTGAACTGACAGATCGAAGAACTCGGGCAGACCGAGCATGATCCGGCAGTTTGGGGTTCGGCGGGAATCGTGTGCGGAGATAGGGTGCAGGGGTGACTCGCTTGAGGGATCGACTTTACACGCTTTCCCTTCAACTGCGAGCACTTCTTGGGCGAATTCACCAAATTCCGATTGTTCATTACAACCTCCGGAATCCTCGGAATTGTCAGAAAACTCAGCCCGTTTTCCCTAACCAAAAGGCCGTTCGACGTTTACGGCCTGACGACCCTGGCCACCCCATCCCGAGCGACCCCGTACCGGTGGACGCGGGGCGGACTCCACCACGCGAATGCAGACTTACCCAAAAGCAGGCATTCGGAGCTGGACGCTCGACGGGCGACCATGAATCAAGCACGTCGCCGAAGGTGTCAGCCCGCAGAATGCTCTACGCCTCACGCTCGGCCTGCTACGCCAGTCGCTTCACCGCGACGGTACCTTCCGGGCTGTTCTTCACGTCGTAGCCGAGAGCTTCGAGTTCCGCTCGAAGTGCGTCTGACTGAGCCCAGTCTTTGGCCGCTCGTGCATCGTCCATGGCTTTGCACCTGGCCGCAATCTCGTCTTCGCCGGAATCGGATTCGCCGCTGCCACCATCTCCCAGTGGCGCCACTGCCAGCACGCTGTTGATCTTGTCCAGTACAGCCAGAGCTTCCGCGGGGTTCTCTGGCTCGCTGCCGGCCCAGGGAAGAACCACGGCCAGTGCCTTTGAAAAGTTCAGGTCATCCGCCAGAGCTTCGCCGAATTCTTTTAGCACCGGATGAGTCAGATCGACTTCCGCCGTCTCGCCGCCAGCGGCCGCTTCCAGCTTGGCGCGGAATTCGGTCAGCCGTTTGACGACGTTGGCAGAATCCTGCAGACCCTTTTTGGTGAAGTTCATGTTCGATCGGTAGTGTGATTTGATCAATTCCAAACGCAACACAGCGGGATGAACGTTAATACCAGTCGCACGGCCTTCGAGAACGTCTCGCACTGTCCAGAAGTTGCCTTTGCTCTTCGACATCTTTTCGCCTTCCACCATCAGAAAGCGGGCGTGCATCCAGAATTTCGCAAACGCATCGGCGCCGGTGGCTCCACGCGATTGAGCGATCTCGCATTCATGGTGCGGAAAGATTAAATCTTCGCCGCCGGTGTGAATGTCGATGACGTCTTTTCCCAGACGCTTGCGAGCCATGCACGAACATTCGATGTGCCAGCCAGGATAACCGGTGCCCCACGGCGAATCCCATTTCATGATATGAGCATCGTCGGCCTTCCACAGCATGAAGTCGGCCGGGTGCCGTTTGTTGGATTGATGCTCTTCACTGATGCGACCGCCTTCGCCAGTACGGAGGTTTTCCAATGAGTTGCCGCTGAGTTTTCCGTATTCCGGAAAGCTTTCGACGCTGTAATAGACGACTCCATCAGGCCCAACGTATGCGTGCCCTTTTTCGATCAACTGCGAAATCATTTCCTGCATGATGTCGATGTTGTCAGTGGCCTTCAGGATGTTCTCCGGTTCGAAGGACACTTCCACACCCAGCAGTTGAGCGTCCTCCAAAAACGCCTTCGTGTAGTAGTCCGCAATCTGATATGGGTCTTCAGGATTCTCAACTGCCCCTTCCGGCACCTTGCCCGATTTTTTGTCTTCTTTGACTCGCAGAGCAGCCGCCGCCATTTTGTCTTCGCCGCCGCCGTCGGCATTGCTGTCGTCTGTCATGTGACCGACGTCGGTAATGTTCATGACGTGGTGAACTTTGTGCCCGAAAAACTGCAGCGTGCGTCGAATTACGTCAGCAAAGAGAAACGATCGAAAATTGCCGATGTGAGCGAAGTCGTACACCGTTGGTCCGCAGCTGTACATGCGAACGCAGTCGCTGTCGAC
>CAYZYB010001248.1:0-2081 GCA_964481505.1 uncultured Planctomycetaceae bacterium
GTGTGGGATCGCCATTGGAGAAAAATAGCCTTCGATGAGAGCTGCGATTAGCAGCATGAAGGCACTTCCCGCCGCCAGTTTGACGGCGTCAACGCCGTGAACTCGCAACGATTCGCGGCGTGTCATGTCGCCCGGATGCACCATGCCCCAACCAAGCAACAGTCCAGCCGCTCCAGCGATCACGATGGCTGTTAGCTCAAACGAACCATGCGAAATCGCGAAACTAAAGAAGTTATCGCCGTAACCACGATTCACCAGAAATCCCGAAGTCGCTCCCAATGCCAGTCCGTTAAACAACAGCGTGACGACAGTTCCAAGCCCAAAGAATATCCCCAACGCAAAACACCGCAGCGCAATGCCGATATTATGCCAAACGTAGAAGCTGGCCATCATCGAACGCTGTTGCGCGTATTCGGTGTCGAAGCTGGTGTAGAGATCCTTCGAATAGCTCTGCGCGGCATTTTCCATGACGGCGCGGTCAATGAGTTGTTCGGCCATTCCAGGATCGATAATGGCGACGAACATCGCTACCAGGAATGGAATCGCAAATAACGCAAGAGAGACAAAGAAAAACGATTTTCGGCGCCTCAGCAGCTGTGGAAATCCTTCGGACAGGAATTGCATCGCAGTATCTAATGATCGCGGTGGCGAGCGATACAGGCAGTTGTGTCCGCGAGCCACGAGGTCGTTGAGGTACTGTTCCAGACGTGCCCCCCATTCTCGAGATTGCACCAGCGACAGGTCGTAGCAAATCGAACGGTAGAAGGCCGAAAGTCGCGACACATCGTGACCCGACCAACGACTCATACGAACACCGCTGAGCTTTGTTAGCAGCCGTTCGAATTGTTGCCAGTCATCTCGCCGACGTTTGATAAATCGTTCTCGATTCACGATGCACTCCCGTCTGAACTTTGGGCGTCATCCTGAAGTGTGTCAGGCTCCGGCAGCACCGCAGTCGCCGTGTTCTGTTCTTCGTACTCCGCCGCTTCCGCAACGATGCGGTCGAGCGACAGGGCTGCGGAACGGGTTTGGTCTCTTCCACGTCGGGACGTGCTTCGGGAATTTTTTGAAACCTGAGTTTCGTCGCTGGTATCGCCCTGTCCATCGTCCGCGAAGGTTCTGATGATTCTGCGAAGAAACAGGGTGTGCTTTTTGGGAGCGTCTGCAAAGTAGGCGTTGGGATTCAGAGGATCCGGACCGACTTCCGTAAAGCCAAGTCGATCGCGCAGCTGCAAAGACAGCGGCCTGGCGATTTCTTCACGACGGCCGTCAGAAATCAGACGATCTCCTTCGAACAAACGTTCGATCACTGCCAGCGTGCGTTCCGGTACGTGGTAACGCCCCGTGCATTCGCCACGTTGGATGACTTCTGCACCGTCCGTCATATCGGGAGAACGGGTAATGAAGTCTCGTGTTTCGTCAATCACCATTGTGTCGAAGACCAAATCACCCAGTCGCTGCATCCGCCGGGTCGACGCCATCGACAATAGGCCAACGGTATTCAATGCGATCGGGCCAAACACCAGGAAGCCGTCCGCCACCAATAACAGGTTTCGGCCAAACGCTTCAAACCAGCCGATCGGTGTGCCGTTTGTACGGACCACGCGCAAGCTTCCGGAGATCTTTCCGGGCGTTCGTCCGTGGTGAAAGGCTTCGAAGCAGGAACCGTAAAACCAAGAGACAGTGAACCACGCCAACAGGTAATCCTGTGCCACCAGGCCAGCAAAGACTGAACCAATATCAAACAACATTGCCAGCAGCAGCAGTGGAATGATGACGATCGCGGTTTTTAGCAGGCTATCGATCACGAAAGCCACGCAGCGTTTCCCAGGTCCGGCGATGACGAATTGAAAGTCAACACCTTCCGGCGTTTCGACCGTCATTCGAGTGTCGACTTTCAGTTTTTCAGGCATAGGGAAACTACATCAAACAGTGTCGCCGAATTAGCGGTCACCGGGGTTACTCAATTGTCCCCCCAAGATGACAGATACGCCGGTGTCTTGCAAGTTGTCTAACGAACGGTGCCTTTTTTGGGTGTCGCAGCAGATTGTAGCCTTTGAAATGGGTGGCCGGGGTTGGAC
>CAYZYB010001249.1:0-2080 GCA_964481505.1 uncultured Planctomycetaceae bacterium
CGTCAGTCTGAACCTGAACAGCGTTTGCTAAAGTCACTTCCGGCAGTAGGCCCTGGTCAACGAGTGGACGCGTTGTTTCGCTGATTGCCGTGGCACCCTCGGAAAAAGCCTCCGCGTTTCGTCGCAGGTCTTCGGCGAAAGACAACGGACGGGCGGTCAGCAAGCAATCTCGCCACGGATGTGCGTCGTAATCTTCGAGCACCGACACGTGCTCGACCGCCTGTTCCAACAGTGCATGCCATGCTCTGATTGTTTGCTGAGTTTGCGATGTCGCGTCCGGCAACTGGCAGCGGGATGAGCCGTCGTGGGCGTGCTTCTGCAACTTACTGATGTGGCCGAACACTTCGAACGCGGACATATCCAGCGGCGGCTCCGCGTGATGCAGTCGGCGGACGTAGCCATTCAGAGATTCGCGGATCATATGAAGCTCATCCAGTTGCACGCTTGTCGACGGATACGTTTCCCCTGGCAGATTCAGGCATTGCTCCAATTCAAACAACACGGCTTTGCGATTCGCTTTGCTGGAATGGCATTCCAGACAGAAGTCCCCAAGCTCGTTGTCATCGAGTCTGCGTTGCACGACATCGAGAGCGGCAGATTTTTCGCTGACGAAAAGGACTGTTCGCCCCGCACCAAGTGCCTCTGCGATGATGTTGGCAATCGTCTGACTCTTACCCGTCCCCGGCGGGCCATCGAGCACGAAACTGACGCCCTGACGGGCCGCGGCAATGGCTTCTAACTGGCTGGAGTCGCAATCCAGGATTGTCTTGATTTCACCTGGTCGAAACGTGTCGTCGAGGTCTTTCGCTTTGGGGCAGTCTTCGACCGGGCCATAGGCAAGTTCCGGTTCCACTGATGGGTCGTCTGCCAGTTTGCGAGTCAAAGGATGATCGGCGACTTCGTCCTGGTGAGCCCCCAGGTCTTCCCACATCGCAATCTTTGGAAATGCGAACCGTCCGATGACACATCTGTCCTCTACCTCCCAATTGTCCTCATGCTTAACGGCTTCTCGAACCGCTTCAAGGTATTCGAGCCTCGCTCCCGGTTCTTCAAGTTGGTCTATTGGCGGTAAGCCCGGCAGCTGAACCTGATAGTCTTGTAGCAAACGCTGCTTGAGGCACAGATTGCCGTAGGCGTCATCTTCGGCCTCCAGAATTTCCCACGATGCACCGGCAGATGCTCGTGCCAGTGTTACGGGAACAAGCACGAGCGGGCTGTAGCGGACTTCTTCCTTTCCACCGATTGATTTCTTTTCAAACCACTTCAAGAAACCGAAGACGGCAAACACAGCGTGAACGCCCTGTTCTGAAATCGCCAGCTTCGCATGTGATTGCAGGTTTCTGAGTCGCCGGTCCAGCACTCGATCAGTAAGTTTTGTGAGCAGATCATCCGACGTGAGATGTGGGGATGCCTGGCATTGATCAAGCGGCGGATTCCAAACCTTTGGTTCAGAGTCTTCCTCGTTTTCGTCGACGTTCCGTTCTTCCGGCGGAGGTACAAGATCGCGGTGCCACGGAAACCGCATCACCGTCGAGCCAGCTTCACTTTCTGAGCACAACTGCCTCCAGAGACTTTCACAGTCATCTGTCAGGATCTCAACGGCCCCGCGAGACGCACTGAATGAACAATTTATAAGTGGGTTGCGGTTCCCAACATCCAGCAACTTGTCCCGCCAGGATTCGATGCGGTCGTGAATTGAAGACATAGAACTTATAAACTGTAATGAGCGATTGTTGAACCTTTTCGGACCAATTCGGTCCCTTAACGCTACCGCGGTCAGTTGAAAGATTGACACATTTGGCAACACCGCCAATTCGTCGGCAAGCGGATCCAGCTCCAGCACGCCACTTCAGTAGTGAGCCTGTGATATATACACTACTCGCTAGTGCGACTCAGTTGAAGTCAGTGGTGCCGATTTACTGTGGCCCCGCCCATCGGCCTTCCATAGCGTCCGAGGTTCGCAATTCGCTGACGTTTCCCTGATTTTTTCCAAGGCTTCATCGCCCCCAAAAAAAACCCACCGGATTTACAGACAATCGAAGAGTTTAACGACGTCTACCATGATTCAGCTGCCCAGAGT
>CAYZYB010001250.1:0-2078 GCA_964481505.1 uncultured Planctomycetaceae bacterium
GTCTGCAGCTGTGACAGAGTTTTTCGTCAATTGCAGGAGCGCGGCGCGTTCTTCAGCCGAAATCGTTTTGCGGCTGGTGATGTTACCCGATTTGCGAATCGCGGCTTCCAACGCTGGAGCCGTCAGCCCGGATTCTCGAACGACTCGCAGGATTTCGCGAGCGACTGCGTTGTCGAGTTTTGTGTCGGCGAGAACATTGGCGAGAGTCTTGCTGCCGTTTTTGACCGCCATAAAGCTGCGAGCCAGGTCTTGCGGGCGATCTTCCGGCTTCATAACTGACAGAAGTTGGGCAGCAGCCGCAGCTCCCTGGCCTGGCGCGAGTCCGGTCAGCAGGGCGGCAGAATGTTTGCGTAGAGGAATCGGTTCAGCTGCCTTCGTTGCCAGTTGCATTAAGAGTTGTTTGGCAGAATTGCCGCCGAGGAGAGCCAGTCCTTCGGCAGCTGCCATGCGATCGGCCAGTGGGTTGTCGGGGTTGCCGGAAGTGAGCTGCAGAGTGCTAAGGCCGCCTGGTTTCTTCCATTGGCCAGCGGCAAGCAGTCCTGCGGTACGCAGAGCAGGAATTTCTGATTCAAGCATTGTCGACAGTGTGGCGTCGTCCAGCGGCACAGTGAGGTTTTGTCGTCGTCGAGTTTCCGTGAGTACCTTGCGGACAATTTTGCCGTCGTTGTGTTCGACTGCTGTCGTGACCAGTTGTGTTAGCTGATTTGGCGAGCCGGTGCCAGCAATTAGTTGAGCGACCTGATTCCGCTGCGCGTCCGAAGTTGTTTCTGCGTAGAGCTTTGTTAGCAGGAAGTCGACAGGAGCTCCACGACCGACGGCAGAAAATGCGGTAAGCAAATGTTGCACGTTGTTGTCGAAGTCGATTTCGCCGTTTTCGAATGCCGGAATCCAGTCGTCGGAAAGTTCGCGAGCCGTCAGCCAGATGGCGTAGTCGAGAAACGTATCCGTATCGTGGTTCGTTGCCTGCAGCGCTGTTTCGATATCCGGGCCGTCGGCATCTGTTGCCACCGACTTTGCCGTTAGCTTTTCGGATTCGGCGTTGGGTGAGTAAGAGATCGCTCGGACGGCTTCGAGGCGTACTCGCGGGTGATCGTCGTTGACGGCTGCCGCCAGCAATTCGCGACCGCTCGCGGGACTGTTATGTCGCCAGTGACTCAGGACACGAACCGCCGCAGCTCGCACACGTCCGTCTTCCGCTTTCAGCAGGGTTTTTAGAAGGTCGTGGTTTTGTGTTCGCAGAGCTTGAAACACCCACAATGCTTCGAGTCGCAGATGTTCCGTGTCCGGATTCGCAGGAATGACGCCAACCCATGCCTGAAGAGCGGGCAACACCGAGGAGCCTCGAGCACGCAAAACCTGCTTCACAGACTGACGCTGAAAGTTGTCATCGCTGGCCAGGAGATTCAGCAGAGCTTTGTCATCCATTGAGGCAAGGTCGGGAACCGTACGTTTTGGCGCACCCTTCCAGGTAACACGCCAGATGCGACCATGTGTGTGGTCGCGTCGAGGGTCTCGGAAGTCGACTTCGCCATGTTGAATAATTGGGTTGTACCAGTCGGCAATGTAGATCGCTCCGTCGGGCCCGAGTTTCACATCAATCGGTCGAAACGCGACGTGATTGGATTTGATGACTTCCTGCTGTTCACGCGAAATAAAACCGGAGCGGTCTTCGGTAAGTTGGAATCGGCATACGCGATGACCGCGGAAGTCGTTGGTGATGGCACTGCCCTGCCATTCCGGGGGCAGCATTGGCGTTTCGACGATTTCCAGGCCGCAATGTTTGGGGCTGCCAGGATTCAAGCCGCGCAGAAGCTTTGGAGCGTTCGCCGCCGTAACATAGTAGGCGCCGGGGACGATGTAGTTGATGCCGTCACCGCCGGCGCCGTCGGTGGCAAAGGACTGTCCAAAGCGATCGAAGTGGTGTCCCCAGGTGTTCACGAGGCCTCGCATAAACACGCCGAGCTCCAGTGTTTCCGGGCGAAACTGCCAAATGCCGCCAGCATTCAGCCGACGAACGCCCCACGGTGTTTCGATGTGGCTGTGAATGTAGATCGACTGATTGAAATACAGGTAACCAT
>CAYZYB010001251.1:0-2076 GCA_964481505.1 uncultured Planctomycetaceae bacterium
GTGTTGGACCGATTCGGCGATACGGATGGTTTCGAAGACTCTGGACATCTCGCCGAACGAATTTTGCGAAAGAGGTTGATGCCAGACAGGGAGCGGTGGTCTTCTTCGGAGATTCGATCACTCAGGGATGGGGGCCAACGATGAAGGACAGTTTCCCCGGCATGGTCGTAGCCAACCGTGGGATCAGCGGCGACACAACTCGAGGCATGCTGATTCGACTGGAAGAAGATGTCTTGTCCCTGAATCCGAGCGGTGTGGTGATGCTCATGGGAACCAACGACCTCGAAGAAAACGCAGAGCCGGAAATGATTGCCGGAAACGTAAAACTGATTCTGGACAGGCTTCTGGATCACAATGCTGGCATGCCAATCGTGCTTTGCCAGGTGTTTCCCAGTTCGGCAAGCAAGAAACGCCCGGCCAACAAAATCAAGACGTTGAATTCGCTCGTGGCAAACATCGCTCATACAAAGCCGAACGTGACGGTGCTGGATACATGGACTCTGTTCGCAAACAAAGATGGAGACGCCAAAAAGGAACAGTTCCCGGATCTTCTGCACCCCAACGATGCTGGCTATACAATGTGGAAGAAGGCCTTGATCCCGGTGTTGGAAACGTGTGAACTACTTGACCCGGCGGACGCCGACTTTACGCCGGAAGCAGGCTTCCGCAGTCTTTACAACGGGCACGACCTTTCTGGCTGGGGCTTTCGGCCGACGTCCGAAGGCATGTTGAAGTCACGAAACAACTGGCAGAAAAAGGACAAGAACGCTCCACCGTGGCCGATTGTCAAAGAGGCTGTTTCGTTTGATGGAAAAATGAAGTCAACTGGTGGACGATACGTCGCGAAAGATGATCGCCTGGTCGTGACGATTCCTCCCGAAGGCCGCAAGATTCAGCAGCTATGGACGACGGAAGAATTCAGCGGTGACTTCGTCCTAAAACTCGAATTTCGGGCCACACCAAACGCTGATAGCGGAGTGTTCCTGCGAGGGCCGCAGCTACAGTGTCGAGACTTTGCATTAGCCGGACCGTACAGGAATCTGAAGAAGTATAAGCCGCAGGAATGGAACGAACTCGTCGTGGAAACCATGGGCAACGTGGCCCGATGCACCTGCAACGGGGAATTGATTGAGCAGAAATTCAAAGTTCCGCCGTCCGGACCCATCGGACTCGAAGGCGACCGCGGTCAGATGGAATATCGCCGTATTCGCATCAAAACGAAGTAACGTAAATCACTGACTTAACTCCGCCACGTCAGTAACGAGAACCACACTCTGGTTTTGCTACAGGATCCTTGAAATGACTTCGACACCGAAAGCGACTCGACGAACAGCCCTGGCATCTGGCCTGGCAGCGGTTGGAGCAGCGACTCTTGCAGCATCGAAAACGCAGGCCACCACGGTTCGTCCTGTTGGTCCCGAGGAAAAGCTGCCATGGATCGACGCCCATTCACACATCTGGACGCCGGACACGAGTGTGTTCAAGCTGGCTCCGGGAATGACACCCAACGACCTGGCGCCCCGGAGTTTCACAGACGATGAGCTTATGGCGATCGCGAAGCCGGAAGGTGTCGGCCGCGTCGTGCTGATTCAGCATACTTTGTTTCACGGATACGACAACGGCTATCTGATCGACGCGTGGCGACGTCATCCGGATGTGTTTCGGGTGGTCGGCATGGTGGACGACCTGCGGCCAAAATGCGGTGTCGCAATGAAGCAGTTCCTGAAGCAAGGTGTTACTGGTTTTCGAATCAAACCGCGACAAGGCATCACAAATTGGCTACAGACGCCTGGAATGAACGACATGTGGCGGACTGCCGCAGAAACTCGGCAGTCAATTTGTTGCCTGATCAACCCACACAACATCGTCGAAGTCGCCGATGCCTGCCACCGCCACCCGGACACTCCGGTCGTGATCGATCATTTCGCACGTGTTGGCATCAATGGAAAAATCTCTGACGCCGACGTGGCGCAGCTGTGTGCCCTGGCGAAGCACAAGCATGTGAAAGTGAAAATTTCCGCATACTACGCACTTGGAAAGAAGCAGCCGCCGCACAACGAACTGGTGCCTATGATC
>CAYZYB010001252.1:0-2076 GCA_964481505.1 uncultured Planctomycetaceae bacterium
CTTCAAGCCACGTCTCGACGGAGCCAATCTCGCCCTTCAAGCGATGGAATTCCAGAATCTGCGGCAACTCCGAATTGCGTTGCGATAACCGTTGCAACACGCCGACTCGCTGCATCGCCTCGCGCGAGTTCGGCATCAGTTGGACAATGCGAAGGGCACCACCGGGACAAGCGATTCGGTCGAACGCCAGAAACCGACGACGCAGTCCAGACGACAACTGCTTGCTGAGCAGATATGTCTTTCGGCCCAACACGACCGAGTCGATGACCTCGTATCGCTTCTTCTTGAAAATGAAATGATCCTTCGCCAATCAACTCTCCAGACTGATCCGCCAGCGTGTTCCTCATTGAAATTCTGCTTCTGATTGTACCGACGTTTCCGCCTCAAGGTACCGAACCGTCAACGTGTTTGTTTTCACGAACGGTGTGCAGACACGTTCCAGTCGAAATGCGGCTGAGACACAGGGCTTTGTCGCAAAGTAGTGGCATGTGGTATGGAATCTGGGTGACTCATTCGTAGTGCCATCACTGGTGCCAGTCGAAATAGGATGATCTGCTTCCTAAAGGCGGCGAAGCCGCCGTTTGCCGGAGCGTTCAGCGAAGGCGGAATAGGTTCGCAGCCTGCCCCAGCAGGCTCGAACCTCTGTCGAGCGGCCAAGCGAGACAGCGGGCGTCCAGCCCGTCGCGTTCAGGCCCCAGCCTGATCGCGAAACAGCCCGTTCAGGGCAGGCGAAGCGTCCAGCGGAGCCGCCGCCAATCAGCCCTCAATGCCTTTGAGTCCTACATCAGTCTGACGCGATTGTCGATCCGCAATCGGACTTCTTCCAGTGCTTCAGTCAGAGCTTGTTCGATGTCGTGGTAGCTGCCTTTCCTGCTCGATGTGGCCACGACTCTCCATCCGTTCTCTGCGACGAATGTCTGTCGAATTCCCCGCGTGGGGCTTGCTTGCTTTCGGCGTTTTTTGTTCACGGCCCGAGAAGCCTGCTTGATGGTTACAGTCGGGTTCACTTTCGTCACTTCCTTCAATTCAGGTTCGGGCAGTTTTGAAAGTTCGTAGCCAGCCCGCGATGAGATTTCGCCGCTATCAATTCGGACTCGTGTCTCGTGCGGAAGTTTCAGCAGTGCCAACGAACGAGAGACGCGGGTGGGACTGATACTGAGTGCCATTGCCAGTTGTTTGCCGTTCCAGTTATTGACTGTCATGAGTTTCTGAAACGACTCTGCTTCCTCGCTTGGTTTGAGATCAACGCGAAGCAGGTTCTCGATGAGTTGCTCTTCGAGAATCTGAGTCGGACTCAGTGGTTGTTCCTGAAAGTTGCAATCGATGGTCTTGAGTCCGGCTTGTTTGCACGCTCGCCAACGCCGTTCACCAGAAATGATCAGCCATGTTGCAAGTTGTTCAGACCAGCGAACACGGATTGGGGCAAGCTGCCCCTTTTCGCGAATACTGTCGGCAAGTTGCTGAAGTGCTTCAGCGTCGAATTCAACACGCGGCTGATCGGGGTCTGGTTGTACGCGATCAATCTCGATTTTCCCGAACGATCGATTGGCTCTGCGACCTACATCTTTGGCCAAAGCGATCGGACTCAATTGTGGTCGGGAATCCACTGACCGCAATCCGATTGACTCATTCAGGTTCGCGTTTGCTTTTTCTAATAGGCTTCGTGTGCTGCTCATGCTGCCTCCCTGTGTTGCTTTCTGCTGTTGATCCTTTCAATGATTTCGTCGACGAGTTCCCGTGTCTTAACTGCTGCTTTTGACTTCGCCGCGTGCATCTGCACGGGCTGACGGCAGGCCAGCGAGACTTTGAACGCTGTAAGTTCCGGAATCGTCGTCTGCAAAACCAACTTGCCGTAGAGTTCGCGTAGCCGCGACTCGTAGGCTTGATGCACGAGCATCCTTCGGTCTGATCGTGTGATCAGATGCCCGAGTCGTCGTAGTGACGGGTTGAGCGTGCGGGCGTTCGCGACTGCTTGATGAACTGCGGGAATCCCTTGAGTCCCAAAGTCCTCCGGTGGTATCGGAATCAGCACATATTGCGTGGCGATCATCGCGTTCCAACTGCATTGATAAAGGT
>CAYZYB010001253.1:0-2073 GCA_964481505.1 uncultured Planctomycetaceae bacterium
AGTAGAAGGCCATCAGAGTCCGACGGTCCATATCGCCAAGGCGATCCAAACCATCTCGCAACTGAGCGGCATCTTCCTGCTTCATCAAATCGGCCGTTGGGTTGTCCACGGATTCCTGCATCACTTCAAAAGAAGTCGGTTCGCAAGCCGTTTCCGGAGGACGACGGACAGCTCGGTTGATGGCAAGTCGAGCGGCAATCTGACACAACCAGCCGGCAAAAGCAGCCGGTTCGTTCAACTGTGACAACTTGCGAAAGGCTCGCAGGAAAACTTCCTGAGTCACCTCATCCGCTTCTGCGGTGTTGCGCAGTCGCTGCATGACGATTCCGTAAACTCGAGAGTAAAACTGTTCCACAAGTGCGCCGAAAGCCTCACGGTCTCCAGACTGAGCTCGTTCAACAGTGTTTGTGACTGGGTTAGTCAAAGTGTCAACAGACATAATATTCAGACTCCGTGTCTGGAGGACGAAAGGAACGTCCTGAGTAAACCGTATAAGAGTCCCGACTGATGATTCGCGGCCGTGAAGGCCAGCGAACTCGGCGGGAAGAATGATCACAGATCGAATGCAGGAAGTGCCGAGATCCGAAAATGGATTGATGGCAAAGCAGGCAAAGCAAACGAGCGACAACTGAATCGGATGGGAATCCGGATCAGGTGGCCTCAGTCTGCTTGTCAAAGCGAATCAGATTTCGTCAGTTACTGACGGGAAGCTGTGTTTCGCTTCAGCTAAGACTGCGACCGGATGCAAAACCGAGAAGTAGTCCTGAGGCTTGTTGCATCGATGCCGACGAATCGAGCCATAGCTGTTGCCATGACAATGGATCGCCTAAATACATCGCATGCATCCCTCTGGAACGTCGCCGATCACTGCGTTCGCTTATGCGAACCACAGGGTGTTTACTGGCGCGTTTCTCTGACGGTCGATCTGCGAAATGAACGGGACAGGCAGAACAACCACGTAGCGCGACGCCATTAATCACTGTGCCATTGACGGCTGTGATCACGGTGGTCTGAGCGTTAATCGTGTTTGTAAGCAGCATTGCTCTGCCTTTCTTTAAGTCCCGTAGCCTGTGATGGCTAATACGGTTCATGTCGTTGCGTCGCTCACTACCGCGACGCTGATTGGCAAAAGAACGTTCTTTTGCCGAACGGTTTCATACTCCGCGTGTCCCAAAGGACAACAAACTGCGAAGCAAAAATCATCCGTTGGGTAAATGAAGCTGGATGAAAGCTTCGTGGTAAACAGCCTGAGTCACCTGACTCAGTTCTTCTGGAATTTCCCTTACTCCCCTATGACATCAGAAACGTCAGTTCGGTTCGCCAAAGTTTATCCGCTTTTTCGAATTCCGAGAAAGAAAAACTCCCACATTCCGTAAACCGTTCACTTGAAACGCCTTACGAAGTGTCAAAGCTTCACCGAAAATTCAACAGCAGCCCCCTGATTGACGTGCGAACACAATTCACGGCCGCAAGACTGCTCATTCGAAAACGACCCGACGGCTGGTTGCCCCCGCACACGCGGCAGTGACCAATCCGTTCGGGAAAACGCGGCTGTTTGGCTTGGAAACCAAAAATCTAAGACTAGACTCTGCGTCGCAACACGTTTCCGAACGTCTTCAAAAATTGCTTCTATAGCTCAATTGGTAGAGCAACTGACTCTTAATCAGTAGGTTCAAGGTTCGAGTCCTTGTGGAAGCACTTTCTAAAGCTTTGCAAGCAAAGACTTTAGAGCACTGACCTCATCTGAGGTCAACTTGTTATCGCTGTGATGTCCCCCCATTAATCCCCCCACTAATGGGCGATTCTGGGGTTTGGTCAGACATGCAGAAATCTCTTCGCCAGCGACCTGAGCTGACCGGACAGCACCGTAGTACCGTTCCGTTGTCGCGAAACTTTCGTGTCGCATCACCAGCTTCAGCGTCTCAGCTGAGACTCCGGCATTGATCAGACGGACGGCAAACCCGCGACGCAGATCATGAGCACTTGCGTACTTCAATTTCTGGCCCGTTCGCTTGTCCGCTTCCCGCACAACGATGTCGGCTTCCCGCCCAATGTTACCGATCACTCGACCCA
>CAYZYB010001254.1:0-2071 GCA_964481505.1 uncultured Planctomycetaceae bacterium
CCCTGGTGTTAATGGAAAACACCTCACTACATATAGGGGAAACAACAGGAGCGTGTCTTGTTGCGATTGCGCCGACATGTTGCAAAATTACAACGGTCGGTTTCAGGGACACTGAAATATCAACACCTGACTGGTCAAGTCGAACGGCAGATTGTGCCGGAAGGTGGGGGTTATGGCAGAAAGCGGTATGGCAGACTGCAACGGGCAATAAACCGGCGTTCTGCGAAATTGGCCATTCAACTACGATCACGACCTCTGGTTTCGGCGGGCGCCAGCCCGTCTGTCATTCCTGTGGTCAGTGGTCGGAATTGCTGAATGTCTGGTTCGAAACATATTCATCCATGGGCTCCCGCATTTGTTGGCATTGGAGCGGAAAAGAGTGCCACGACCTGGGTTTGGAGCATGCTGGATCAGCATCCGACGATTGAAATGAGCCAGCCGAAGGAGCTGAATTATTTCAACGAAAACTATGATCGCGGCGTGGCATGGTATCGCAAACACTTTGCTGATTCTCCTGGCTGTTTGCAGGGCGAAATCAGTCCGTGGTACATGGACCATCCGGACGCTGCCGCTCGAATTGCGGAACTCAATCCTCACACGCGAGTACTGGTGATGCTCAGAAATCCGTTCGATCGAGCGATGTCGCATTTGATGCATGACGCTCAGAACGAATACGGTGGCATTGCAGATCTGACGGCGGAACAGTTACAGCGTTTGGTAATTTGCGATGAAAAATATGTGCGACGGAGTTTGTACGCGGAGAGCCTGAAGAGCTACTTCGAACACTTTCGCGAGGACCAGATCGGGATCTTTTTTTACGACGATGTGAAGCTGCGTCCCTGCGAGTTGATTCAGGAGATCTACGATTTTCTGGGGGTTGATTCGTCTTTCGAACCGAACGAATTGACGCGGGCGATGAACAAATCGCAGAACTACCGTTCTGTCGCACTGCATCGTGTCGCATCACGAGTTTCTCAAACGGCAAAGTCATTTCCTGTGACGCGAGACATTGTGGAATGGGTGTATCGCAACACAACATTGCGTGAGCGGACGATCGATCTGTTGATGGTCGATAGTGGTCGCCCGTCGCTGACTGCGGCGGACGTACTTTCTGAACAGCAGATGGAAGTCATTGCAGATGACCTTGAGCGACTTCGCGGCGAATTTCATGTCAAGACGCCCGCAACGTGGACTATTTCTGAAGTGCAACAGCCGCTGCATATGAGTTCACAGTTTTCTTCTGCGGGAAAAGCCGCCTGAACAACGTCCCGAGTTTTGCTTTGGAATCCGCATTTATGCAAACAGCGGTCACACATCCGCATCTCAGCCTGCACGATTCAACGCATACGCCGCCCAATCATCTGGCGGAACGCGGTGAAATTGTGCGAGCCACGCTGATCAGCCTGGCGTATTTTGCTGTCGCGAATATTGGATATCTAACACCGTTTGATGCGCTGGCTGTAATCCTTGGACTTGCTGTGATTGCTCCAACGTGGCGGCCTTATCTGTTGTTGCTTGTCGCTTCGGTTCATGACGCACCCGGTCAGGCAGATCCCAGTGTTTACGCTGGCGTTTGTGGCATTACCTGTCTGATGTCGTTTTCAGCCGTGATGAATCCGCGGTTGCGTGCTGGCGCGAAGACTGCGGAAGAGCGTGTCTTCACCAGATTGGTGGTGGGTGGTTTGTTACTGGTTGTGTTTGGTTTGCTTAGCTCGTGGGTACAGCAGAAATTTCAATTGCACGAACAGGAAGCCGATAGGCCGTACTACATCCTTGGTGGTCTGATGGCCATGATGATCATCTCTGGTTTCCTGGCCAGTCGAATCATCTCAGAAGACAAATATGCCTCCGTGCGATTGCGAACGATCTGCGCAGTGATTCTGGCTCACATCCTCACCATCACGGTGTTGCAAACTGTCCTTGGACCAACATTCGGTGCGTCGAACAAAGGGGCCGCCATTATGGGGCAGTTGTTCGAATTGATGGATGGCGGGAGCCGTGGTATGGCTCGATTGACTGGACCATTTTTGTCTCCGAATACACTGGCGATGTTGCCCTGCCTGTATCTACT
>CAYZYB010001255.1:0-2070 GCA_964481505.1 uncultured Planctomycetaceae bacterium
GCTCGTCAGGTTGTGTTCTCATCGATCTACCCGATGGATACCGGCGACTACCAGGAGCTGACCAAAGCTCTCGAAAAACTGGCGATCAACGACGCAGCACTTACATTCGACAAAGACAGCTCAGCGGCCCTGGGCTTCGGCTTTCGCTGTGGATTCCTCGGACTGCTGCATTTGGATGTTGTACAGGAGCGACTGCAGCGGGAATTCGACATTGGCCTGGTGATTTCCGCCCCGTCGGTAAAATACAAACTGTCGCTTAAAGACGGTTCGGAACTGGATGTCGACAACCCATGTTACTGGCCTGATCCGATGTCCATCGACGCAGTCAGCGAACCGTATATCAAGGCGTCAATCATCACTCCCGACACCTACGTCGGCGGTGTAATGGAACTCTGCCGGGAACATCGTTCTGAAAGCCAAACGATGGACTATCTATCAGCGAACCGCCTGGAAGTGACCAGCATTATGCCACTCGGCGAAGTCCTGTTTGACTTCTATGGAAAACTAAAAATGCTCACTCGTGGCTATGGATCGTTCGACTACGAACAGATCGAATACCGCAAAACAGACATCGTAAAAGTCGACATCATGGTGAACAAGGAACCGGTCGACACGCTGTCCTATCTTGTCCACCGCGAGAAAGCTCGCACCCGCGCCCTGCATTATTGTGAACAACTGGCCAAGGAAATCCCTCGCCATCAATTCAAAATTCCGATTCAAGGTGCAATCGGCGGTGAGATTATCGCCCGCACGACGATCGCTCCCTTTCGTAAAGACGTCACGGCGAAACTTTACGGTGGCGACATCACTCGAAAGATGAAACTGCTGGAGAAGCAGAAGAAGGGCAAAGCCAAAATGAAGCAGTTTGGCAGTGTCAACATTCCTCAAAAGGCATTCGTATCGGTCCTCCGCGCCGACGATGATTGAGCTTTGCGTCTGCCTGTAGATTGTTCTCGCGGCATTCTCGATACCGCTGAAATCGCGTTAGCAATGCAGCTTTAGGGAGCAACGCCTCGTCCTAAGATCCCGAGTTGACGTTTGGGTTTAACTGAAAAACCGCAACGCAATTGCACGGCTTTTGCCCTATGCAGGCGTGTAGCCAAGGTTTGGAGCCAGCCAGCGTTCGATCTGTTTGACGGTCATGCTCATCCGTTCGGCGTAGCTCTCGACCTGATCTTTCGTGATGCGATCAACCGCGAAGTATCGAGCGTCCGGGTGACTGAAATACAGACCACTGACGGAAGCCGCGGGGAACATGGCGAAGCTTTCTGTCAGAGTCATCCCTGTTGCGGCTTCGGCGTCAAGCAGTTGCCAAAGAGGGCCCTTTGGCAGATGGTCGGGGCACGACGGATAGCCAAACGCCGGCCGAATGCCTCGGTACTTCTCTGAAATCAGGTCTTCATTTGACAGATCTTCACTGCTGCCAAAGCCCCATTGGCCGCGCACTTTCGCATGCAGATATTCTGCAAACGCTTCGGCGAATCGATCCGCCAGTGCTTTGATCATGATCGATCGGTAATCGTCGCCTTCGGCTTCGATTTCCTTAGCCAGTTCATCACAGCCATGGCCGGCAGTGACGGCAAAGGCTCCAATGTAGTCGACCTGACCGCTCTCGCTGAACGGCGTGATGTAGTCTGCCAGACTGCGAAAGTCCTTCTGGCCGACTCGTTCCCACTGCTGACGCAACATTGGAAACCGCATGGCTTCTTCGGAACGCGTTTCGTCCGTCCAAAGCACGATGTCATCGCCGTCGGAATTTGCTGGCCAAAAACCGTAAACGGCTTTGGCAGTCAGATGCTTGTTGTGCAGCAACAGCTTCAATTCGTCCTGAGCATCCTTGAACAGTTTCTTCGCTTCTTCTCCAACCACATCGTCTTCAAAGATGCGAGGATACTTGCCGATCAATTGCCAGCTGCTGAAAAACGGCGACCAGTCGATGAATGGAACCAGTTCTTCCAAAGGCAATTCTTCGATGATTCTTGTGCCGGTGAATTCCGGTTTTGCCGGAACGTAATTACTCCAGTCCGGCGCAAAGCGTTTTGCCAGAGCGTCTTCGTAGGGTACCAATGT
>CAYZYB010001256.1:0-2069 GCA_964481505.1 uncultured Planctomycetaceae bacterium
GTCGCCGCGTTGTTTCTGCAGCGTCAGTTGCAGAGTACTCACACGATAAAAACCGGTCTCTGAACCGCTGAAAAAAGCAGACAGTCGGATTCCGACGACAAACAGGAGAACGGCGACAAAAAGATCCAGGGATAACATTATGCATCACCCTCCGATTCACCGAGCGAATAACTTTCCGGCTCGATCAACGCACGCAATTGTCCGCGCGGGCTGACTTCAATCGCGGTGAAAATCCACCCATCCGTGGTGATGCGGTCGCCGACACGTGGCATGCGTTCCAGTTCATCATGAAACAATCCCGCCAGTGTATTCAGCGCTTCTTCTTCCGCATCAAACGAAATCCGCAGGTGCCGATACAGATATCGCAGCGTCATCAGGCCTTCGGCATGGTAACGGTTCTCTCCGATTTCGATCAGAGGTTCGCGCCGCAGGACCCGCCGTGTTCTGGACGGGGAATCGTTGAGCACACTCACCAGTAAATCTTCATATGTCACCGTGCCAACCATTTCGCCGTGTTCATGGACGACGATCGCCACGCTGCTGTATCGATTTCGGAGTTCCGAAAGTACGAAAGCCAGCGTCGCGCACCATGGAACGTAAATGATCGGTTCTGCCAGCTCATCCATCGTGGCAGTTGTTCGGCCGGTCAGTCGTGACAACGCAACCGCTCGCGTAAACACTTCCGTGTCGTTGTCCTTGACCAACAAATCATCGGCGTGCGCGACTGAAGCGCTCAGCGTCTCCAGAGTTTCATCCGGAGCGACGGTTACGTTCAGATTGCGTGGGCGCATGACTTCTTCGACCATGACTTCGTTCATGTCGAGGATGTTGTGCAGGACCTGCTGTTCGATTTCCAGGAGTTCGCTGGTCATAGCAGCAGACGCATCGATTGCTTTCTCGAGATCTTCCGGCTGGAGATGCGCTTCGTGAGTCACATGGGGCCAAAAAGATCGCCGCAGAATTTGTGCGGTTCGCCCGAGGATGGGAATAATGGGATCCAGAATCCGTACCGCAGCAGCCAGTGGCCAACTGGCAAGTGGAGCAATCCTGTGACGGAATACCACTGCGATGCTTTTTGGTGTAACTTCACCAAGCACAATCATGCCAACCAAATTTAGCACGCCCATCGCAGCTGCAACCGGACCGTAGTCGCCGGCTGTCAGCTTGTTCATGACAACAATACCGACAGTGAAATAGCCGAGGTTGATCACCAGATTCCAGAACAATACGGCCGTCAACAATCGGTCAGGGTCGGCCATCAGGTGGGCCACCATTTTTTCACGACTGTTCCCAGCTCCGAAGCGGCGAATTTGATCCCGCGACAAAAAGAAGAACGCTGTCTCGCTGGCCGAGAAGAATGCAGAACACATCACCAGCGCAAGCATCAGCACAGAGCCTGGCAGCCAGATGTGAACGGATTCCACAAAATCGGACATGGAGCGAAACGAAACGGGTTTTCTATCACAAAGAAAAGTACAACTGGGACTCTGGTGGTTTCAGACAGATCGTATCGAATCTGAGTGGTAATCAAATTCGCCGAACGAACTTCGATGCCGAGTGATTCCGGGCATCGTTAGCCAACCGAACGGAAACAGACACATGGCCATTTCGAAACAAGATGCCGTCTTTTCTGCCCCAGCGTTAAAGCTTACCATACGAAACAACGATTCGGCAAAATCCGCGAATCGGCGTATTTGGCAACTTAAGCCCAGCATTTCTTGCAGTTTACGCCAATAGCTGTCCACAGTTGATAAGGTGCGGTAATCAGTAAAGACAGGTTTCCGGACGTCTTGAATTCCCTGTAAGGTTCGGAAAGACAATAATGTCGGGTAGTCGAAACCATTCAAATAGCGTCACAACAGTCGTGCTGCTCGCCGGAATCGAGAGAATTCGGCTGATTGCCGCCCGAGTTTGTGGGCTGTCATTGCTCTGATCTTAAAACGAGTCTTCGGAAACGCGCCATGATTCGCTGTCTTCTTACATCTCTAATCTGTCTTTCGCTCTCCGTTGCCGGAACAGCCCAGGACAAGCTGCCGTTCGATTTTGCAGAGAAGGGATTTGGCGGCGAG
>CAYZYB010001257.1:0-2068 GCA_964481505.1 uncultured Planctomycetaceae bacterium
AATCCGCACTGCGGATGAACGGACTCCAACGCACGATCAGCATCGACGGAATCCGCAAGATTGGGAGTTACTGTTCCTGAACTCATTTCTGATTACCTGAATTGGACGGAGCTGCGAGTTGCGGTTCCGATTCTATGCTTGAAATCTGCTGCTTTGCCGGATGAGAATAAAATGTGACTCGTTTTAGCCAAAGCCGCAAAGCTTGCCAGTAAATGCTTGCCGCAATTTGCCCAGTCATCCACGGAAACCGAGTCAAAACGCGAGCCAAACTGCTTCCAGTAATCTCTCGGCGAGCCAAAGAAAGGGTCGCATCGAACGCACGTTCGCCGTTTCGGCGATTCTCGATATGCACGGCAAGCCGTTCTCCAGGCGGACTAATTCTCCAGTGGTAATTCATGCCCATCGGCATAAACGGGGACACATGAAACTCCTTCTCGTGTTCTGCTCTCACAACCCGCTTTTCCCAGTCAGCCCTATCCGAGGACCGTGCATCAATCACGTAGCAATGCGTTTCTCCCCAGGGCGTATTGGTGACTTCGGCGACCACCGCTTCCAAAGTCTGTCCGTCCGTGGCGTAGCAATAGTAGAAGCACACGGGGTTGATGACGTAGCCGAAGTAACGCAGGCTGGTCAATAATCGAATGGGACCAGCAGGACGAAACTCCTCCCGTTGTTCAACAAGATCTCGCACACAATCCTGCAATGGCCGGTCTGCGTCGCCGAAGTGATCTTCACGACGAAATCGAGCTACTGCGAAACGAGTTGTCGACCACATCCAGCGTCCCTTGAAGACACCTGGAAGCTCGTCGAGATCCAGGTACATCAGAAACAGCCGATTCTGAAAACAATGATCCCTTTGCAGGAACCGACGATGTAGAACAGTCCCTTCGTAGATACAGCTATGCATGGCCTCGCACCTCCGCGGCTGGATGGCCGTGCGAACCTTCGAATCCAGCAACGACGGCCAATGCGCTGTTGACGCCGTCTTCGTGAAAACCGTTGCCCCAGTATGCGCCGCAAAAAGACGTGCGGTTGCTTCGAATCAAATCGCCGTGCCGAGATTGCGCGGCGGAACGTTCAACAGTAAACACAGGGTGACTGTACCTGAACGTGCCATACACTTTTTGCGGATCGATGCGGCTTTCCTCGTTGAGCGTGACACAAAAGGTGTGGTCCGATTCGATGTGCTGCAGGATATTCATGTTGTAAGTCAGCGTCGACTTGCTGGTGTCACCAGCGGGCACGTGATAGTTCCACGCCGCCCATGCGTTTCTTCGTTTCGGAAGAACAGATGCGTCCGTGTGCAGCACGGCAATATTGGGTTCGTAACGTATGGCTCCCAGAACTTCGCGTTCGGCCGCATTGGCCTGGTCACCCAGAATTCGTAAAGCCTGATCACTGTGACAGGGCGAAGACAACTTCATCAAATTTCTGCGTCGAGTCAGCTGTGCGCACGACAACTTCATTCGCACTTCTCTTCACGCCAGTCACCGGGCAATTCAAACGAATCTGATCACGGAAACCTGCTGCCAGCAGCTTCACGTACTGCTGCGATCCGCCTTTGATTACTCGCCATGTTGGGCGGTCTTTGAGGCTCAGCAGTCCGTGGTTTTTATAGAATTCGACAATGAACCGCATCGGAAAAGACTCGAAGGTCTTCGTCGGGCACGACCAAATCGCGGCTCCCATGGGTAGCAGATAGTGATCCGCGAACTGCCTGGAATATCTCGCGTCTCGCAGATAATCACTCACGGTGACACTGTCGTTTTTGTCTTCAAGTAGTTTCAGCGATTCGCGATTGAATCGAAGAATGTCGCGAACCATCCTGTAAAACCCGGGGTGTAACAGGTTCCGCTTTTGAGCAAACAATCCGCTGATCGAACTCCCGTTGTACTCAAGATTTGCGTCTTCTGCACAGACGCTGAAGCTCATCGTGGTTGGCAGCGACGCAACCTGCAGCTCATCCATCAGCTGACAAAAGTTCGGATACGTACGATCGTTGAAAACGATGAACCCCGTGTCAATTGCGTAGTGCTGTGAGTCAACATCAACTTCGACGGTATTCGTA
>CAYZYB010001258.1:0-2067 GCA_964481505.1 uncultured Planctomycetaceae bacterium
CTTCCGTGGCCAGGTTCTGGAAACCGCCAGAGCAAGGTACTTTGTTGCCAGGACATCGTTTTTCTTTACGACCTGGTGCATCCCAATATAAAGCTCTGTGTAAAACAATCGCATCTCCAACTCGCGTGCCGCCAGATTCCTGGGGATCGTGTCCAGCGCAGCCTTTGCCGTCAGGCTGCCATCGAACATTTTGTAAACTGCAGGAAATGGTTCGCGATCATCGTTTTCGTAAAGCAGTAGTTCCTTTTGAGCCACTGCAGCTCCGCGAGCTTTGTACTGGCTAAGATATCGCCAGATTCCGTTTTCTCGATCGACGTCATCGAAGGAATGGTACTTTTCAAACTGCGCCACCGCGGTTTCAGGCTGATCGGCAAAGAACAACGCGATACCAAGACGCCAGTGAGACGCATCAGTCGATGGGTCTATCTTTACCATTGCCTGATATTCTTTCACAGCCTCCGCATAACGACCAAGAAAGAAGAGAGCGTCGCCGCGCGATGAATGAAGATCCGTGGTGAGTTCTTTCGCATCTTCTGATCGCGAAAGTTGCTGTAGTTTCTGCGTATACTTCGCTGTTAACGCCGCGCGTTCTTCAGCGTTTAGCGGATGTTGCGGGCCGGTTGCCTGATCCTCATCAGCGAAAGACAGGCAGACTGGAATCAGGCACAGCAAACTCATGACCAGTAGCCGAAAACCGACGGTGAGATTCATTCTTCTTTCTCCCAGGCCTCACGATGAGCAAACATGCAAAGGGGAATGACATTTTTTGAAATTGTCTTTCC
Source organism: uncultured Planctomycetaceae bacterium (assembly GCA_964481505.1). Taxonomy (GTDB): domain Bacteria; phylum Planctomycetota; class Planctomycetia; order Planctomycetales; family Planctomycetaceae; genus Fuerstiella. Next base: position 783 of record CAYZYB010001258.1, read on the forward strand.
ATCAAACAAGAAACGCCAGAACCGGGGGGGTTGAAACAACGTCCCAATTCTGGCGAATCTGGTGATGAAAGGATAGTAGTATCGCGTCTCATCAAGAACCGGCACGTGCACCGTCGGTCCGGACGGAGCGTGTTGCTGGTTACGGGAGAATGACGCTGTCGATCACATGAATCACTCCGTTACTGGCTTCGATATCCGTCGCAACCACGCGAGCACCGTCAATCATGACTCGCGAACCATTCACGTTGACTGCTGCCGACTGTCCGTTGACTGTTTTGGCATCAGAAAGCTGCACAACATCGCCTGCCATGACTCGCCCCGGAACCACATGGTATGTGAGGATCGCGGTCAGCTGATCTCGGTTCTCAGGCTTCAGTAGATTTTCAACGGTGCCCGCGGGCAGTTTCGCAAACGCTTCGTCAGTTGGTGCAAAGACTGTAAATGGCCCTTCGCTCTTGAGTGTGTCAACAAGACCGGCCGCCTGAACCGCAGCCACGAGTGTCCTGAATGAACCTGCCCCAACGGCGGTGTCAACGATGTCTTTGTCCGCCGGAAGAAGAACGCTGTCGACGACATGAATTACACCGTTCGACGCTTCAATGTCAGTCTTCACAACATTCGCTCCATCAACCATCACTTTACCTTCGCGAATAGCAATGTCGACTTGCTGTCCCTGGACAGTCTTTGCTCCGCTGAGCTTTACGACGTCTGCCGCTTTGACTTTTCCGGCAACAACGTGGTAGGTCAACACTGCCTGGAGCTTTGCCTTGTTTTCAGGCTTGAGCAACATTTCGACCGTACCTGGCGGCAATTTGGCGAATGCTTCATCGGTGGGTGCAAACACAGTAAATGGTCCCGCACCCTTTAATGTGTCGACAAGTCCCGCAGCCTTCACTGCAGCGACCAACGTCTTGAACGAACCCGCTGATACAGCAGTGTCGACAATATCCGCTGCCGCAACGTGACGCACCAGAACGGGATGTGCGATTGGATGAACAACGTAGTGCGAATTGGAGTGCACAGTCTGTTGTGAACTCGGATGAGTTGTTACTGAGTGAATGACCTGCGACGACTTGCAGTTACCCTGACATTGTGTCTGAGCGTGGGCTGCCGGTACCAGTGCAGCCAATGCTGCGAGTGTCATGAGAGATTTCATTTCTATTGCCTGTGCTAAATCTGGAATGGTTGGGTTACGTGTCAAAGCCTCTCGACAGCCGGCAGTCGAAGCCTTCGAACGTTTGTTTGTAGGTGGCACAGCTGATCCGACCACGACAGAATGTAAAAT
>CAYZYB010001259.1:0-2064 GCA_964481505.1 uncultured Planctomycetaceae bacterium
ATGGGGGGCTCGGAGAGTTAAAAGAATTGCTGGTACGTGATATAACCACGGGTATGAATTCCCTCCTGAAAAAAGTTTGTGTTGCTTCGAGTTTATCCAATGTCGACATCGATTATGGGTCGCTTCAGTCACATCAGAGCGCGTCGTTTTCCACTGAAGCAGATTCACACGAAAGTCCCCCCCAACGCTATCTTGTCGCTTCGATTACCAAACCGCTTGTCGCGATGGCATTAGTGAAGCTGGCGGCTGATGGGGAGATCACGCTGTCAGACCGTCTCGGCCACATCCTGCCTGCGTTTAAGCGTGCAGCCTTTGGGAAAATCGCGATTCGCCATCTGCTGACGCATTCTTCCGGGCTCCCGGACATGTTGCCCAACAACGCGGATCTTCGAGCAGCCCATGCGAGTCTTACTAAGTTCTCCTCGGAGTCTCTGAATCTTGATCTCGCCTTTACTCCGGGAACAAACAGCCGCTATTCCAGCGTTGGGTTTTTGCTAGTCGGTGAGATTATCGAAAAGCTCACAGGAAGGCGGCTGCCAGAATTTCTGCGGGAGCAGTTTTTCGAACCGCTGGGCATGAATGAAACATGGCTCGGATTTTCAAACACCGAAGCGGATCGAATTCTACCGACCGTTCTGCCGTGTGAGCTTCCGCCATGGCAGGAAAATGCTGAGGAATGGGGCTGGAACAGTCGGTACTGGCGAATGTTGGGAGCTCCATGGGGCGGCATGATTTCCACTGCCGCTGATCTTGGCCGATACGCGCGAATGATTCTGCGCGACGGCGCGGCGGAGTGTGGGCGTCAGTTGATTCCAGTGACAGCACTCATTGCGGCGATGCGGGATCAGACGAGGGAAAATTCGCTTGAGATTCAGGTTGCCGGCAAGAGCCGACCGTGGGGCCTGGGGTGGCGGCGACAGTGGGCGGCCCATTCTGCGTCCTTCGGTGATTTCGTTTCACCGGAAACAATCGGCCACTGGGGAGCAACCGGGACATTGATGTGGATTGATCCGCTGCTGAAAAACTACGCCATCATTCTGTCGACTACACCGTACGAACAAAGTCGCCATGCGATTCAACGGCTGGCCAACATCGCGGCAGCCACGCCTATGGCTAAGATAAAATTGTGAAGACGATTCAGTCCAAAGAACGTATGAAGGCCGCCGCCATACGTTTGGTTTCTGCTGCGTTCAATGCTTCGTCGTTGTCTTTGTCGAACGTCAGGCAACGCTTCACAAAACTGCCGACCATTTCCTCTGCAGTAGGCGTTGCCGCCGGGACACCGTGTTGAATCGATGCTTGCGATCCTGCGACGCCCTTTCGCCGATTTAATTCTGCGATGACGGCGTTGCCGATATTTTTTAGTTCTTTTCTGCTGAACTTTTCGTCTTTATCGACATCGAATCGCCGAGCCGACTTGATGAATTGCCCCGCGGTTGGGCGGCGTGTCTGTATGGTTCCCTGTCGACCGATCGGCCGATTGGCAGCCGAACTTTGGAAGGAAAACTGCTGCACACCAATCAACTGGCTGGTTCCGGCGTTGATTCCAAGCCGCACTCCCGTAGCTCCAGGGAGCACCACTCCATTGACAGAGAATCCACCACCAGTCACCACGCCGTTTTGACGCGTCACGCCGAAGCTGATTTGAGCAGTCGCAATGTCGGGCGTGACCATAAGCGAACAGGCGAACGTCACAACAAACAAAGATGCGCGATACATCGAATTCCTCCTGTTGGATTTATAAAGGAAGCATTGCGAATGCCCAAGCAGACTTTTCATGGCCGAAGCCTGCATTAGTGGTATCTAACGTCAGTCAGTGAGATTGTTCCATCGATATCTCGAGTGTAAAACAAAAATAGAAAAACTTGTTCAGCACGGTCTTCCCACCACCCCGGAATTGCCCAATTGCAGGCGACCGTGGTGCACTCCGAATATGAGGCCGGGGTTGGACTGAGCTTGCGAAGGAAACCCCGGGGCTTCGCTCGTGCCTTGTATGGACCGGACACCCTTTCCAGCTTCGCAACTTTCGGCGACGAACCTGCGTTTGGTGACCCTGTCTTGTTC
>CAYZYB010001260.1:0-2063 GCA_964481505.1 uncultured Planctomycetaceae bacterium
GTTCGGCAGGATGTCTCGCCCGCGGCTGGCTCGAGCCCACAGCACGTTCTGACCGTCGACATGATCGGATAGCTCAGCCGCAAGTGCTTCGGCGTGGAAGGAGTTCGGGACCACGTCGGCTCGCAGCGAACGGCGTTCCAGTGCTGCTAAGGTTGCTGAGCCAATGGCAGCGATTTTGAGATGGCTCAATGCTCGAGAATCGAGGCCGATTTCCCACAGCCTTGTCCAGAAGGCTTCCACTGCGTTCACGCTGGTGAAAATGAGCCATTGGAACCGGCTGAGTTCCTGGAGTGTTTCGTCGACTACGGCGAGCTGTTCGGTGTCGACTGGTGAGATTTGGATCAGCGGCATCAGGATCGGTTGGCCGGAGAGTTCGACGATTCGCTGCACGATCCCTTCGCTTTGATGTGCTGGCCGCGTAATGCCGATGCGTTGTCCGAACAGCGGGCGTTGTTCGAACCATGACGACGCCTCTCGCAGGCTGACGCATTCTCCAACAACGATCAGAGACGGTGGTTTTAGGTCAGCGGCGGCAACGGTTTGTGGAAGTTCGGCAATGGTGGAATTGGCGATTCGCTGAGTCGGCAGGGATGCTCGGCAAATAACGGCCGCTGGTGTGTCAGCCGGTTTTCCATGATGAATCAGCTGATCGCAAATGGTTTGGATGCGGCCCAGGCCCATGTAAAAGACCAGTGTGCCCGGAAACGCGGCGAGTGCTGCATAGTCGAGTCGGCTTTTTTCGCGGGTCGGATCTTCATGACCTGTTACGAACGCAACGGCGGACGCATGTTCGCGGTGCGTGAACGAAAAACCGGCATACACGCCCGCTGCGGTTGCTGCCGTGATGCCGGGAACGACTTCAAACGGGATGCCCGCATCCTGCAGTGCTGCGGCTTCTTCGCTGCCTCGTCCAAAAATGTAGGGGTCGCCTCCTTTTAGCCGAACGACCTGTTTTCCCGCGCGAGCTTCTTCGATCAGGCGGTGATTGATGTCCTGCTGAGGAACAATGGCGTCTGACCCGATTCGCGTGCGCGCTGTGCGCTCACAGACAGCATTTGTAAGTCGCAGAAGCAGCGGATTGGCGAGGCCGTCGTACAGGACGAGGTCTGCAGTACCCAGCACGTCGCGTCCACGCAACGTCAGCAGTCCTGGATCCCCGGGGCCTCCTCCAACGAGATAAACTTTTCCTGTGGACACTCGGTAAGAACTCCTGGCTAGTGCAATTCAGTGCTGCGATGTGTTTCCAGCCTCAGTTTGTAGAGAATCTGGACGACGCTTCCTAGAATGGCGGAACCTGTCTGATTGTAAATCCTGTGAGTTTCATGGGACGAGCTCTGTTCTTCCGAGTTCGGATGCGTTTGAGTAACTGCCCATCGAGGAGCCATTCTAATATGACGACTGCAAACACGCACACGTTCGGTGAGCTTCATAAGCTGTTGGAGCAGCTTGCGCAGGCTGAGAAGCTGCTTGAACTTGGTCCCAGGCGAATCGCAGTTGCAGAACAGAAGGTGACAACCGCTCAGGAAGCGTCCGACGCCCAAAAGGAGGAAATTCAACGCCTGAAAAAGGCGGCCGACGAAGTTTCGTTGAACCTGAAGACCAGCGAAGCGGAAATTGTAAAGCACAAACTGCGACTCAATGATGCCACTTCGAATAAAGAGTATCAGATCATTCAGGGCCAGATCAAAGCGGCCGAAGAAGCCAGCGGTGCGTTGGAGGATCAGGTGCTGACGATGCTGGGCGACGTGGATGTAGCCACCGAAGAGCTTGTGAAGCTGGATGACGCCGTCAAAGAGCAGCAGAAGAAAACGGAAGGCGTATGTGCGGACGTTGCCAGTCGTGAACCGGGTTTGAAAACAGACGTCGAACGGCTGACCAAAGAGATTGCCGGAGCCGAGGCAATCATCCCGTCTGGAGAATCGTCCTCCACCTACAAGCGTCTGCGAGAAGCGATGGGGGCAGCAGCGATGGCCAGTGTCGAAGAGACGTATTGTTCTGAATGCAATACGGCCGTAACACCTCAGGACCGCGTCCGGATCAACATGAACGAGTTCGTGTTGTGT
>CAYZYB010001261.1:0-2062 GCA_964481505.1 uncultured Planctomycetaceae bacterium
TGGCGAAACTGGAAGAGGAACTTGCGGTTATCGAAGCGGCGCTTAAGGCGTTGGGTTAGAAGAACTAACAGTGGCTGCGTCTCGCCGCAGTTCCGCATGCGCTGTGGCGAGACGCCCCAGCCACAGTAAAAAAGCCGTATAGGTCTGAGAGAGGCGACGCTTAAAGTTGTTTCAACTTTACCTTCACCTTCAACATCTCAGCACGCTTCTCATATTTCTCCGCCTCCCTGGTTTCGCCACATTTGTGACAGGCTTTGGCAAGCTTTTCGTAGGATTCAATCAGGATCTTGGGGTTGGTGGGAGCATCTTCGTTGTCACCAAACTTCTCTCTCAGTGCAAGAACGACAGTACGAATCTCTTTGTGCTCGCTGACCAGCGAGGCGCATTTTTCAGTCGTTCAGCCAAACACCAAACCGCAAAGATCTTCCCAATCTCCAAGGACATCGAGCCCTATGGGTTGGAGAACCAAATCCATTTCCATTGACTTGTTACGTTCCACTTCAATTCTTTTGTGACGACTGCCAAGTTTGGCTGGCAAATGATATCGCTTGTTGCCAATCCACAGGCTATTTTTCCCAGCCGGCAGCTGGACCAGAACAATGCCGTTCTCATCGGATGTGCCGCGAAATGGCGGTGCATGGATTCCCTCCCCGAGTTCCATCTTGTACTCGCCAGTTTTCAAAAACTCCGCACCTCCAATGAGGGGAAAACAGTAGATCTGAGACCCGCTATTCCACCATCTAATGTTTGGGCTGGCAACGGCCGAAACGTTTTTGAGCTTCTTGCCGAAGGCGTTTTCCACTTTGATTCGGCAAGTCGAAAGCGCCTCCATTGCGACTTCGATTTCAGAAGAATGTGGTTCCATAAAGACCTGTGCTCTCAAATGGCGGCTCCGGTCCCGTACTTCGGAAACCATCGGCGGTCTGTCACCCGATGACGCAATGTACCCATCACAAAGCGCTGTCAATTGCATTGGCTCACCCTTCGGCCAGGCATCGATGACAAACGAACCGTCCTCCTCAACTTTGGCCCAATCGAACCAGGTGACTTCTTCCCCCGAAGGTTCATTCGTGATGGTCTGAACTTTCACCCGCCCGTTGACGACCGGGCGGGGCACGTCGTCGCTGAGCGTTCCGCGAACAGATACCGCAGGAATCAAGTTGACTTCTCTATGGACTACTTTCTCCCTGCCATCAATGTCGATCTTTTCGATTGAGCTGAAGTGAGTGATCGCATCTCCGTCAAGCCGAACAAACAACATGCTGTTGCTGCCATTGGCGACGGGAGGAATCCGAATGGACTTCTTTTCAGCATCCACCTGAAGGCCGGTTTCCTGTTTTCCACTCCAAAGCGACTTGATGCCTTCAACAACCGGTTCTCCGTCCAGCAGAACCGTGGCTTCGATCGCTGAACCATTTGGAAGCTTGACTGTTCGAGCCCACTTTCGAGGCATTTTTATATGAATGTCACTTACCGATGGGTGATCTGGATGCTCAACTTTGATCGAAATGGTGGTCGAGCGAACTTCTTCGATGACGTCGCTGTATTTTGGGTAGCGAATTGTCACCTTGCCATCTGAGTCGGTGGTCGCAGATTCAGCAGCGGTACCCCCGTTACTTTCTTCGTTCCACTTTCCGTGTCCTTGAGCACTGCCGATTGCCCAGGGTGTTATTTTAGCGCCCAAAACTGGTTCGCCAGTGTGGTCGGTGACGAGCACTTCGAAGCTGAGCACTTCCTGAATTTCAGCGGCTTTCTTCTTTACCAACTCTTCATCCAGCTGCCAGGGAGCGGCAGCCGCATATGAGGCGGTGAGTAAGCCAACGCAAAGCAAAGCCAGGCAGTTGAAGATGTAAGTTTTGAGCATCGCAATATCCCATTGAAGCGAACAGAACGCACTGTCGTTCATCGTAAGGCATCGCGCTGTCAACAGCAACAAACTCCTTTAGCCCAGGAGCAGGCTGCGCGTCTCGCCGCAGTTCCGCATGCGCCGAGACGTCCCAACAACATGGTTTAGACTAAGGATTCTTCAACCTATGTCGCAGCATTTCCAAACCGGCCTTTA
>CAYZYB010001262.1:0-2061 GCA_964481505.1 uncultured Planctomycetaceae bacterium
GGAATACCTGGCGGAATGGGCGACATCCGAAGAAGGTACTCCGTTTTGTGCGGTTCTCGGCGAAGTCGGGATCGGGAAAACGACCACGTTGATGCTGCTGGCTCGCAGACTGGACGAACTCAGGGAAGAAGATCCGACAACTCCGGCAGTGATTTTCATCGACCTGAAAGACTACGAACTGGACAGCAACCCGTCTTTGGAGGACATCCTGCAGGCGGTGATTTCGCGACACTGGAAGGGAACCGGCGGCAAAGCCGTGACACCGGAAATGGTGATCCGAGCCGTGCGGGAACGCCGAGCACTGGTGATCTTTGATGGACTGGACGAACGTATCATCCCGCTGCCACAACAGCAGCGAGACGCCTTTATTCGGCAGTTGTGGAGCATTCTGCCACCCTTGTCGCAGAAAACAGAACCCGGCATTCAGCCTGGTAAGTTGATTATTTCGTGCCGGTCACATTATTTCCCCACAGTAACCGCCTTAAGCTCTGCCTTCACGGGTGAAGGGCGGGAGGGCATTCGCCAGAAAGACTACACTGCCTGCGTGGTGTTGCCATTTAGTGATGAACAGGTTCGCACGTACCTGAGCGGAATGCTGGGCGAAGACCGCGTTGACGATGCTGTGGCGATTATCAATTCGGTACACAACTTAAAAGAACTGTCTGCGAGGCCGTTTCTGTTGTCGCTGATTGCTCCGGAACTGGCCGAACTGGAACTCATGAAGAAGGAAGGCCGCACGGTTTACGGCGTGACGCTGTACGGGATGTTTGTGGAAAAGTGGCTGCGGCGGGATGAGTACAAACATCAGTTTACGCCGGAACACAAGCTGACCATGATGGAAGCTCTGGCGGCCCACTTGTGTCGGAAGAATCAAAAGAAATTGCCGTGGAGCAAGGTGGCTCGCTGGCTGGACGGATTTCTGAATCAGCATCCGGAGATTCGCGATTGGTACAAAGACAAGCCGGCCGAAGTGTTGAATCAGGACTTTCGGGCGGCCACGTTTTGCCTGCGGCCGGACGACGAGAAAGATGGCTTTCGGTTTGCTCACACGTCGCTGTACGAGTACTTCCTGGCACTGCATCTTGTGCGAGCTTTGGAAGAAAATCAGACACAGCAGTGGAACCTGCCACTGCCATCAGATGAAACGCTGGACTTCGCCGGACAGATGCTGGCTGAGGACGATATCTTTGAAGGCGGACAAGTGGTCGCGGCGTGGACAAGACTGCTGGACGATACGGCCGCATCTCCGAATGCTCGGCGAAACGCATTTCGCATGTGGTTGATCGCTCATGAAAACAGCTGGCCTACACCGAACCCAACAGCCTGTCAGTTGCAAGGACTGGATCTGGAAGGATGGCGTATCGGGAAGGAAACCGGAAATGTCGTCGATCTTCGGCATGCGTCCGTTGTGGAGACCTGCTTTGATCACGCCGTGCTGTATCGAGTGTTGTTGAACCATTGTGATGCGACGGCACTGTCAGCTCGTCTGGCGCAGTTGCACGATGTGAAGCTCAACAACTCAACGTGGGAGTCAGCCAACCTTTGCGGCAGCACTCTACGGCATTGTTCGTTGACTGGAATGATTGGAACAGCAACGAACTGGTACGACTGCGACGTGATTGACTGCGACACCGGCAAATTCACAGCGCCAGCGGGATGGGGTAACGAAGCGGCAGTTCAGATTCCCGAAGGGGAGTTCTCAGTAGTTCTTCGCCAGGAGTATGGGGGCCTTGCAAGCAGCGTAGCGTGGTCGCCAGACTGTTCGCGCGTTGTCTCCGGTGGTGACGACAGAACGTTGAAGATTTGGGACGCCGAGAGTGGCCGCCGCCTGAACACACTCAAAGGACATGGACGCCACGTCAGCAGCGTAGCGTGGTCGCCAGACGGTTCGCTTGTTGTCTCTGGCAGCTACGACAAGACATTGAAGATCTGGAACGCCGAGAGTGGTCACTGCCTGAACACTCTGCACGGGCACGATGATATCGTTAACACTGTGGCGTGGTCCCCCAATGGCTCACTTGTCATCTCGGCAGCTAGGGACAACACGTTGAAGATCTGGGA
>CAYZYB010001263.1:0-2060 GCA_964481505.1 uncultured Planctomycetaceae bacterium
ACATTATAGACATCCAGCGTCGTCGAAGTGTTCGTCACGACATAGGTGTAATCAATCGTATCACCGACATCGACAGCCCCATCGCCACCATCGTTAAGCGTTGAACTCTTAACAAGGCCAATCGAGCCAACCTCAGTCGGAGGCGTGACAGTCGTCGGCACACCTGGACCACCCGGACCGTCGGTCGGATCAGTGCCGTTGTTGGAACTATCTGTGGTCTCTGTTCCCGAAGGGTCGTCACCACCGGCAACCGCTGTGTTGTCGAATGTCGCTGGTGCGCCAACTGCATTGGGATCAATGCGCACCGTGAACGTCACCGTCATACGATCATCGACACCCAACACACCTGACGTACCATCAAACATGTTGGAGCCGGACGTACCGTCAAAGCCGGCATTGATCGTTGGAACAGCAGCTGTTGTCGAGGTGTTGGTCGTGAGCGTAACTGCAGGTGCTGTGATCACACCGCCCGTGGTCGTCGCAGCAGCTGATGCTATAAACGCAGAACCAAACTGGGTCGCAAGATCATCACCGAGATCGAGATTGTCAAGGGACACGTCACCTGTGTTCTCAATAACCAGTGTGTACTCGACATCAAACGTACCATCCGCGTTCAGCGTTGGCGGTCCAGCCGCTTTCGCAACACCGATTTCTGCGTTAGCGGTCGGAGGTGTAATGATCGTCGGCGCACCCGGACCACCCGCGACATTGACTATGCCATCAGCCGTGCCATCGGGCGCGGTATCCGTATCGGAGTCGTCCGCCACAGCCGGTCCGGTTGGCGGTGTGCCGCCTGCCGTCGCCGTGTTCTGTAACGTTGCCGGAGCCGTCGCGATATTGGCATCGACATTCACCGTAAAGGTCACCGTGTAGCTGTCACCCGGCGCAAGGGTTCCGTCGGTGCCCGCGATCAGATTGTTCGAACCATCGTAACCAGCATGTCCAGTCGGCGCGACAGAGTTGCCCGACGTGTTTGTCAGAACAACAGCCGGAGCCGTCACAACAGTCTTGAATGCATCGCCAAGCTGATCGGCCGCAGTCAGATCATCGACCAATGTCAACGTATTAAGTGTCACATTACCTGTGTTCTCAACAGTCACCGTATAGATGACGTCAAACGTGCCATCAGCCTGAAGCGCTCCAACAGAAGCAGACTTTGCCGTGTCTAGTTCCGGCGTTGGGATGATTTCACAAAACCCAAAAGTGTGGACTCCAATGGTAGCCGTACTCGTTGAGGTGCTGTCTTTGCCCCAGGTTAGTGTAATTTGGTCGATTTGACCGGGAATACTCAACGTACCACGATTGCTGGTTACGCTCGTTCCGCCGGTCGTAGCAGTACCGATAATCGTATCAACCTCGCCATTTCCGTCCGTATCCTCAAGAATCATCCCGGGATCTAGGTTTGAGAAGTTTGCGGCCGTCAGTGGAACCGGTGTGCCCAGAAAACTCGGCTCAACAACCACACCATCCCGGCTGTTCAAACCCGCCAAGATGAAGGTTGCATCGTGGATACCATTCGGGAAGGTCAGAGTCGCGACAGCATCGTTGCCGCTCGTCCGGAAATTGGGCGAATTTCTTGGCTGGAGAAAGAGAAAGTCTGCGATGCTTGGATCGTTCTGAACTTGAACGCCATTACTCCAGATCGTCGAGCCATTAAGCTGAAAGTTTGCAATCAATTCACCCCCGAAGAAGGTCAATGGAGCTGAATTTTGCAGTGGCGAATTTTGCGCGAGGCCTTCTGAATTGAATGGGGTAGAGACTGGTGAAGTTCCCGCCGGACATGAACCAAGGGTAATTGGTGCCGCTACCGAAACACTTTCGGTAGCGGTTGGATTGATAAGCGTACCGCCGGCGGGGTTGCCCGTGGCGGTGGCTGTGTTCGTGATATCCGTTCCAGCGTTGAAATCTGCCGCTGTGACTACATAGGTCGAGGTAAACGTAGCGACGTCATTCGGCGCGAGAACGTCGACATCCCCATCTGCCCCGTCATCCGAACTGGCACCGCTCGAATTGGTTAGCGTACCGACAGCAATGGCGCTGAGGGTGCCCGTGCCCATATG
>CAYZYB010001264.1:0-2058 GCA_964481505.1 uncultured Planctomycetaceae bacterium
GCAGGCGATATGGCAGTCCATGGATGCGGATGTGAAGATGACGTTAGCCAGTGTTGACGGACGGCCTGTCGGATTGGCTGTGCTTAGCCTCGAACACGGGCAATCGGCGGCGTCTGAGGTTGCCATTGTTGAGTATTTTGGCGTTCATTCGTCTGTTCGGCGACGAGGATACGGCGGCAGGATGCTGAGTGCTGCTGTTAGTGGGCTTTCGCCAGAGACCTGTGCGGTGACGACGTTTGTGGCGGAGCGGAATCTTCCGGCAGGAGCGTTTTTCGAAAAGCACGGATTCGAGTTCAAAGAGGTTCAGGAGTTATGGGTGGCTGTACCGGAGAATTCAGCACAGCACAGCTGAAATCTGCAGACTTACGATCCCCGAACTTCGAAAAAACTACTCCTCCCGTTGTCGAATAATCATGCTCTGAAGCGATTCCCATCCCTGTAATTGCTCTGCCGTTAACGTTGTCAGTCTGCCGTTGTCGAGATTGTGCCGGGCCGCTCGAAGCAAGCGTCGTGTTTTTCTGGGCAATGCGGCCTTTTCGTTCACCACCAGTCCAAGCACTCGCTGCTGCTGGTTTTGCCTTAAGAACTTTAGTTTCGGACCGCCGTGCATTGTATAGCCGTATTGCTTCAGGATACGTCGCACAGCCTGACTTAGTCCGCGAGCCTTTCTGCCACGGACGAACGGGAATGACATCGTGATGTCGTCCGCATATCGAGAGTATGCTCCCTGATGACGCTTCGCCAGACGCAGTAACGCTTCGTCCATTCGAGCGTTCACCAGGTTACTGAGCCGCGGGCTTGTCGGCGCTCCTTGTGGCAGGTGACCATTGTGGGTTGTCAATCGCGTCAACACACTGGCTGCTTCTTTGTTCCAGCCGATGCCTTCGAAATACGTCTGAATGCGATCTGCCGCTGTTGATTCGAAGAATTTTCGAACGTCCATCTTGACGATCAGAGGTTTGTTTTGATGTGGCAAAGCGGCATGCACGATCGAAGTCTCCGGTTCGAATCCGCAAGCCAGCGGGTGAGCGTTGAGAGCTCGCAGCAGGTGATTCAGGATTCGTCTCTGGAGTTTTTTTGTTGTGTCATCTGGAATTTCCAGATTGCGAGCACCGCCTTTTGGCTTTGGGATCTTTGCCGTTCGATAATTGCATTCGTAATGCTGTAAGTGTTCAACCGGCATCTGCAATCGCCGTGCGAGTTCGTCGATTCCGAGAACCGGGCTTTGATGTTTCACTTCCGCTGGCTGATCAGGCTGCTGTGTTTCTGCTTTCGTCATGCCTGACGCATTTGCACGATTGCCCCGGCGGCCATAAAGCACGCCGATCGCGACGGCAGCGACTGCCAGCACGGAAACGCCGATCAATACGGGGGCGGAGAGCATAGAACATCGAAGCCTGACAAAGAAAAAAGCGAGGCCGAAGCCCCGCTCGTCCTGCCCAACGATCGTAGATCGTTGCCAAAAAGTTTCTGGACACGCATGGTATCCCGGCTGACGAAACATCAGCCCGTGCGTAAGCACCGCCAGGACGCGCAAAGCATCGCACAGTTGCTGCCGGTGCGTCAAGCCGTTGTCGTCCCGGTTCCGTCGTGTCTCTGTGTTTCCACCAGTGCAGCGCGATTTTCAAAGGAGAGCGGCTCTCTGAGTCGCTTATCCAACGTTTTGCGGTCCGGACGACTCGGAGATCCAGTCGTTCACAGATTGAGGGCTGGCTGCTGTCGCGGCAATGGCAGGAAAAAGCGTGACTGCGGCAGTGTCAATCAGGGAGTTTTACTGACCGGCAGAGTTGAACGGGGATTGTTGAGGTTCCGGCATGACGGACTTCCCCCGCCTGGAATGGATGGTCCAGCGACGTTTCGCCTATTTCGCGTCTTACTTCGGTTCCGTCTGAGCTTTGGCTTCGGCAAAGTCGAGCTTCATCTGATTGTCGTCACGAATGCCGAGTTCTTTGTAAAGCATGCTGGGCTGGATGTCTTTGTTGTGCTGATACTTGCTGCTCTTGTAATCCGTTACGTCGCCTTCGATCGAATGGTAAAAGATCTGACACACCTGAACAC
>CAYZYB010001265.1:0-2053 GCA_964481505.1 uncultured Planctomycetaceae bacterium
CGACTGGACAACGGCTCGATCAAGTTGACGGTCAACATTGGAGGTGCCGCTTGAAACGAATAGAAATCACTGTTGATCCGAAAGGGGTAACACAAGTCGAAACGAAAGGCTTTGAAGGAAGCAGTTGTCTCGATGCGAGTAAGTTCATTGAGCAAGCTTTGGGAAGACCAGAATCACTAAAGAAGACGGCTGAATTCTTTCAGCCGATCAACAACGAACAGGAGGCAAAAGCCTGCAACTGAGTCTGAGTGTGCAGAAACTTGGCATTTAACAATCTATCAACACTGGCCGCTCGCATTGCTGCGAAGCGGTTTTTTTAATTGGAGAGCGAATGAAATTAACAGAAAGGCTGCGAGAACTGATTTCCGCCTGTTTTACAGGTATTTGGGTCGAAACTTGTGAACAACATGAAGCGTTGGCTGAAATTATTGGGCTCTGTCGTGACGAACAGTGGAACGTCGCGACATGGGACCTTGATCAAGGAATGTCGATCGTTGGCAGCAGTGAAACTATCGAAGCGACAGACCCGATAGCCGCAATACGAGCAATCAATGGGCTCAAGACTGCTGATGGTACCGCGTTGCTTGTCATGAAAAACCTCCACAGGTTCATAAACTCGGCAGACGTCATGCAGGCGATTGAACGTCAGCTAACTGAAGGAAAGCAAGACCGAACGATTTTGGTGGCATTGTCGCCAATTGTTCAGATACCCCCAGAACTAGAAAAGATGTTCGTGGTTGTCGAACATGCGATGCCTGACCATGAACAGCTCATCGAAATCGCCCTAAGTATCGCAACTGAAGAATCTGAATTGCCAACTGGTGTCGACTTCGATCAAGTCCTAGAGGCTGCAGGAGGGCTTACGCGATCCGAAGCCGAATCGGCATTCTCTCTGTCCTTGGTCCGGTATGGCGAACTGAAGGCAGACGTTATCTGGGAGCTTAAGGCTCAAATGTTGAAGAAGTCAGGATTGTTGACACTGCATCGGGGCAATGAGGACTTCAGCTCTCTCGGTGGACTGGCAGCACTGAAGACCTTCACGAAGCGGGCGTTGTTGTCGACGCAAAGGAGTAACTCTGCAGTTCGCCCGCGAGGTGTACTACTATTATCGCCTCCGGGTTGTGGTAAATCGCAGTTTTGTAAATCTCTTGGCAAGGAAACTGGCAGACCGGTCCTTACGTTGGACGTTGGTAGTCTGATGGGTTCTTTAGTGGGACAGTCAGAAGAGCGGACTCGCCGAGCACTTCAAATCGTTGACGCGATGGCTCCCTGCGTTCTGATGATTGATGAAATCGAAAAGGCATTTGCAGGAGTTGGAAGTTCAGGTCAAAGCGATAGCGGTGTAACAGCGAGAGTATTCGGAAATTTCTTGACATGGTTGAATGATCACCAGAGCGATGTCTTCGTTGTTGCGACCTCAAATGACGTATCCAAACTACCGCCGGAGTTTGGACGCAGTGAACGGTTTGACGGAATCGTGTTTGTCGATCTGCCTGGTCGGAAACAGAAAGATCTGATTTGGGAGCAGTATGTTCAACTATTCGAACTGGATGCAGATCAGTCAAAACCTGGCGACAAGGATTGGACAGGTGCCGAAATTCGAGCATGCTGCCGACTCGCAGCTCTGCTTGATATTCCACTCAAACAATCTGCCCAAAATATTGTTCCAATCGCCGTTACAGCCGCTGAAGCGGTAAATAGGAACCGATCTTGGGCCAGTGGTCGATGTCTCGATGCTGAAAAAGGTGGTATCTACCAGTTCAAACAGAAAGCAGTACGGAGAAAAGTCAAAGTAGATCCGTCTCTAAACTAAACAGGAGGAACAATTGTTAGATGCACAGAAACTAAGGTTGATTCGGGCCGCCCTAAATTACTTCTACGAAGAGGTGGCTATTCACGTTGGTGACGCAATGAATCCTTATCTTCCGTCGCCTCGCGAAGGCCCAATGCCAACGAGTTCGGAAGTACTTGCACTTTCCCAGGATTTGGAAGTTAGAGTCGCAATGCAGGCTGTCTACGAACCTGGTGACCGCACTATTTCGCTGTTGCCGGA
>CAYZYB010001266.1:0-2053 GCA_964481505.1 uncultured Planctomycetaceae bacterium
AACGAGGACGGCGCGTTCGAAATCATCTCGCTTGGGAGCGACGGCGTCGAAGGTGGAGATGGGTTTGATGCTGATATCAGTTCAAGTGATACCCAATGAGAATCAAGCCCCTATTTCAAGCAACGTAGCTGTTTAGGCCATGATTTCGAAGATCGACTACACCGCTGCCCGAATAGTACCGGCCTTATTTCCAAGGCCTGAAGACGGCGCGACTGATCAAAAGGCCAGATCGTTCAGGCACTCGGGATTTACGCTGATCGAACTGCTGGTCACCGTTGCCATCATATCCATTCTTGTTGGGGCCGTGGTCATCAACATCGAATTCAGGAATGTTGGCAAGAGTGTGCGTGATTCGGCGTTGCGCACCGGACTATTGATGGAGCTGGCATCTGATCAGGCGGTCTATTCACGTCAGCAGTTCGGCATTCGGTTTCATCCAGGCTCTTACGAGTTTTATTTGCTCACAGAAGACGAAGAGGGTGAGCAAGTCTGGCAAATATTTGAAGATGAACAATTGCGTTTCAATAGTCCTGCTCTGGATCTCGAGTTCGCCGTGGATGTATCGGGATTGCCGATAGTGCTTGAAGATCTTGTGGACGAGCTCCAGGATGCCAGCGATGAAAACCCCATCAAGCCGCACATCATTTTTCTTTCCAATGGTGAGATCATGCCGGATTTCCGAATTCTGATTAGTGATCTGGATGCAGAATTTCAGTACGAGGTTGCCACGGGCGACATATTGCCTGTTGTGGTGGAGCAGTTGACCGGATCATGAACAGTCGCTACCGTAAATCGCAAATTGGCTTTACGCTGATCGAGATTTTAGTCGCTATGACGATCATCGCTGTAGGTGTATCCGCCTTGGTGGCGTCCGCGGCAGCCAGCACCTTTCGTGCTGATTATCTGCGAGAACGTGAGTTTGGCCGTTGGGTGGCCACCAATGCTCTTACCGAATTGCAAAGCTTGCCCGCTTGGCCGAATGTGGGCACCACCAATAAAGAAGTTGAGATGGGGCAGTTTGTCTGGTACGTGCGCGCTCGCACGCAGAGAGTCGCTGATGCCGATCTGCGACGTGTCGACGTTGAAGTCAGACTAAACGAGGATGCAGACAACTACATTTATACCGTCACAGGATTTGTTGGTAATCCGGCCATCCGGCAGGCACCCTGATGAACCGACGATCGTGCCCCGTTAAACCCGCTCAGTGGCCGGGCGCAGCAGTGCTTCAGTTGCGCGAAGCGCGAGCGCTGCGACTTGATCACAGGGGTTTTACGCTCATCGAGCTGCTGGTGGCAATGTTCCTGTTGGCGATTCTCGGCACTGCAGGCTTCCAGATGTTGTTCCAGATTACGGAAACACGCGAACGTATTGAGGTTCAATCGGCACGATTGGCTGAGTTGCAGCGCACTTTTTACTGGCTGGCTGAAGATGTTACACAAGTCGTCAACCGGCCGGTGCGTTCGGCGGTGGGTTCGAATCTTGAGCCCTTGCAGTTCAATATCCAGGGTGAAAATCTGTTTGAACTCACCCGGGCCGGCTGGGCCAACCCGGCCGCCGATGTCTCTCCCGTGCGATCCAATTTGCAGCGCGTTGCTTACGCATTGGAAGGTGAAAACCTGATCCGCCAGTACTGGTATCACCTCGAGCCAACCGATGAGGCCCCGTCACGTCGCCGCCAAATGCTCAGTGGTGTCGATTCTCTGACGTTTCGTTTTCTCGATGCTAATGGTGACTGGAAAGACAGCTGGCCGCCCGATGGTGCGGATCCAGACTCTTCGGTGTTACCTTCGGTGATTGAATTTACCCTGGAGCTGCAGGACTACGGCAATGTCGTACGCCTGTTTGCCTTACCAGGATGAGGCAATCATTGGACAAACAGCGTGGCGTAGCCATTATTACCGCGATCCTGGTAATAGCTCTGGGCACTGTTACCATGGTGGCTATCACCTCAAGTCAGCAGTTGGATCTGCAACGCGAACGAAATGAAGGGCTGATTCAGCAGGCCCGGACCTTAGGAATTAGTGGTGAGCGTTTTGCCGCCGCCATCCTGTAC
>CAYZYB010001267.1:0-2048 GCA_964481505.1 uncultured Planctomycetaceae bacterium
GCACAGACTAACTCATGAGGCAAGGTCGAAGTTGTAACAGTTTTCTAAACGCTGTGAATCCGCTAGCATTGTTGAGGATTGAGCAGCAATCCTGCGAAAAAGTAGTCAAAAGCTCCTTGCGACTGTTCGCCGGATTCTCTGGGATTCTCCAGGATAACACGCAAAGTTGAGAGCCGAGTGATGGCTAATGTCCACCAAAGAACTCGATCGGATCACGCCACAGAAACGGCGGAAGATTACGTGGAAGCCATTGCTGACTTTGTATACCACAATGGAATATGCCGACCTGGAGACCTGGTTTCGTTTTTCAAAGTGACGCATGCAACCGTCAATAACACCGTTGGACGTTTGGTGCGCGATGGCTTCGTCGCACGAGAACCTTATGGTCCGCTGGAACTGACGGCCAGGGGCAGAAAACTGGCGGCGCGATGCCGAGAGCGGCACAAAGTTGTTGAAGCTTTTCTAATTGCGATCGGTGTTAGCAAGGCTACTGCGATCGCCGACAGCGAAGGCATCGAACACCACGTAAGTGCAGAAACACTCAATGCTATGAAGCGAATCGTCGAGACGAAAAAGCTCTAAACCTACCCGCTTTTATCCGAGACTCAGCCGCGAAAGAAACTGATCCGAGCGATCGAGGCTACTTGTCTGTACCGCCACCCAGCGTAACCGTGATCTTGTACTTTGTTTGCAGATGAGCGTGAGCCTGACTGGCATGACGGTCTCGTGGATAGTTCTTGCAGACTGTTTGGAATGACTTGATTGCGGATTCTTTGTTGCCAGCCTGTTCGTGAGTATGGCCGATCTGCAGCATCGCCCAGGCGCCGGAATTTGGTGCTCCGCCGATCACCTGGTTATACAGAATGATGGCCTCTCTGTATTCTTTGAGTGCCCGATGGCAGTTCGCCATTTCTCGATAGTTCTGTGGGAAGTTGTTGCATTGTCGGTAATAGCCGATGGCCTGTTTGTATTTGCCGCCCTCGTGATAGCACGTGGCAATCATCCACAGCCATCGTTCTGAGTTTTCAACATCTGATTTCAGCAGTTCCATAAAAATGGCACCAGCCTGATCGTACTTCCGAGCTTCTCGCCAGACGTTCCCAACTTCGTTAGTCCAGCGTGTCTGGTTTTCCGGATCTGCCACGACGTTGCGCTGATAGGCTTCTGCTGCAGCGACATAGTTTTGCTGCTGTCGGTAACTTATCGCGACCTGATTCCGGCCTTCGATCCGGTCTTCCAGGTTTGCATATTGTTGGCGTGCCTGATCGTGTTTATTGATGGATTTGTACCAATCGCCTAGACGCTTCAAGGTGGCGTCGTTGCTTCCGAACGTCTTTTCGATTTGCTCGTAAATATTCGCGACAAGTTCGATTCGTCCGGATGCGGCCTGCAGATCTGCCACCGCGTACCAATGGTTCAGTGCCGCCTGTTTTGCTTCCGGCGTGGAACGGTCTGTGGGGATTCGTTGTTTGATCCACGCAACGCCCTGGTCGGCAAGCTGGTGGCCTTTGACAGCGGTGTCTTTTTGACTGACCAGCCGGCTGACTGTACTGCGAGCCAGATTGACAGCTTCCACGACAATCTGATCATTGGGATAGATCGTGTGCAGAGCCTTAACACCGTCGGCGAACGAGCCGGCTTCAAATGAATGCGTGGCCAACTGTTGAGACGCTTTGACACAATGGTTTTTGGATTGTCGCGTTCGTTTCGTATCGAACGTCAGAAACTTCAACAGGTTGACTCGTGTTTTGACATCGTCATCAACCGTCGTCAGGTCGATCAGATCGACTGCCGCATACACAGCGGCAAGATGCTTTGTGTGATCGTCAACGACGGACTGATAGGCTTTCTTTGCCTTTTTGACTTCACCAATATCCTTGTATGCCTGTCCAATGTAGTACGCCGCCGCGATCGCCTCCGGGGAGTCGGGCCAATAATCGATGACCGACTGAAAACCTTCTTTAATGGCCGTGTTGTGCTGCCGCAGCTGAATTTTGCAGAGGCTCCACTTTAGCTGAGAATAAGGTGCCCCTTCACTGCTTTCGTAG
>CAYZYB010001268.1:0-2048 GCA_964481505.1 uncultured Planctomycetaceae bacterium
GAGCTATACAGTGACTCACCTGTTTCGTTTCGTAATCAAACTTCAGGACAACACAGCGACACCCATCCCATTCCTTCTCAATCCCAACGGCCAGGATCTCCAGCAAATCAAGCAGTGCGCCTCGCATGCCGAGCACCTCGCGTTCCAAACCAAGCAGGCGATCGGTGCACTCTTCGTCGTGGACATCAGTCAGAGTCCCAATCGCTTTGAGTGGTTTTCCATTGTCGTCGACTGTCGTTGCCTTGAGTCTCAGCAGATACCAGCGATAACGTCCACTTGCTAATCGGATCCGCAATTTGCGATTGAGGTTCGCCAATTCTCCAGCCAAAACCGCTGTTGTCAGTTTCACACTCCCTTCGAAATCGTCCGGATGCACCTGGCTGCGAATATTTGAGACAGGCCCGTCCAGGCAACCCATGGGATGCCCCAGTAATTCGTAATAGGTACGGTCGCCCCGCATCGTCATCGTGGGGATATCAACTTCCAAAATACCAGCCTGACTGGCCTCGATGGCCATTTGCATTCGAGACTCACTTCGCTCAACTTCCTTGCTTAAGTCGACCTGTTCCGTTATTTCCGCCAGGACTGTGACGCTGAATACGTGTTCACCTCGCCGATCCATTCGAGCACGCAGCTGAAAGTAGATAGGTTTGCCGGTTTGCAAATGGTCGAGTTGCGCTTCCGTCTCAAACTCACAATCATTCAGCACGCTGGCGAAGTATTTCCGATAGGAAGGGTACGATTTGATGGAAACAGCACCCTGAATGCGGTCCACTGCATCCTGCTTTGATTCAGCACCAATCACCTGCGCAAGTCGCTCATTGACTTCGATGACCTCACTGAGCTCGACAAGTTCAAGGAACAAGTCGGTGTCCAGGATTCGGCGTTCTATCTCCGCATCAGCACTCCCCGCCGACCTCAGCTCATTCAGCCGAGCCACGACGCGGGTTAGATCCTGGATCAGTACCAGAATGTTCGCCATATCCAGCGTCATCTGTGAAGTGAGCGGATCACCTGCAATATCTGCGTGGCGCGGCAAGGTGGTAGTTTCATTGTTCATCGATCGTACTCTATGCTTCCGCGGCGAATATCTGAGCAGAGTCTAGCGAATCGCGCGCGTGTCCAAAAGTGTCCGCCAGTCGCGACTCATCCGGAGACCCTCCTCGAATTTTGATGCCCATCGCTCACTCAACCTGTCAAACAGAAAAGGCGAATCACGAATCCTCGTAATTCCTCAATGATGTCCGTACTCAGATGAGTTCTCTAACAGACTTCTGGCGATTTCATGCAAATTGAAATCAATACCTGATCGGCATTCGCGTCACATGGGAGCATGTCTGACGGTTTCAGATTGACAGATCCGCATGTCCAAAGAAAATGGATGTAACTGATGGAATTCACTGGTACAACTGTCAGTAATCCGTAACCAGCGATCCTGTGAAGAGAATTCTCAACGAAACTTCTGGACGAATTATGTTTAGCCGCTGCTGCTCGATCGCCGTCTTTACCATCTCAATTTTTTTGAGCTTGCCAGCGGATGCTGCCATTCAAAAGACGGTCACGGTGGGTGCGCTTCGATTGCGCCTGACGAGAGATCGACGATTCAATTTACTCTTGCGGTCACGCTTGATATCAAAGCGGGTTGGCACACCTACGACGACAGCGGAGACGGATCTGAACTGCCGACCACGATCAAGCTTAAACTTCCCGAAGGTGTCAAAGCTGTTGGTGAGTGGCGACGACCGAACAGCACAGAAAGCAGAGCCTCAGTCGACAAAACGGTCTACGAAGGTCAGGTCGAATTCACGAGGGCGGTTACGGTAAATGCGAACGCTCAAGGCCAGATGATTGAATTGACGGTTCAGTTTCAGGCGTGTAACGATGAAGTCTGCAATCGACCGCAAAGGAAAAAGTTGAGTGTAGAAATTCCACGATCTTCACGCTCCAACACGACCTTCGAACGGCCCGTTCAGCTTATGGTGCGGGGCAAGCCTCTTAATTCTCGAGCAAAGCAGCGATTCCCGTCACCTGCTCTCTTTGATGTTGAT
>CAYZYB010001269.1:0-2047 GCA_964481505.1 uncultured Planctomycetaceae bacterium
ACAGTCAACAAGCTATTACCCAAACTCGGCATTGTGTAACTGAGGCTTGCCCTGCTGTCGGATTCTCCACCAAAGCAGCTTAGGGTGCCAGCAATTGACAGTCTTCCGACGCCTCGCAAACCGTCATTCTTTTCCACGATTCATCCGGCACAGCAACTCATGTGTCTAAGGCATTTACGTTGCAATAAGGATGGCAGTCTGGGCGATTCGTTGATTTCGGTCGCGTAAATCGCTGCAAGTCGTTTCATGGAGGTGTGATTTGAATGCTACGCCCGCCGGGCTGTTGCAATTTTGCACCGAGTTCCCGATCCTCGCGGGCGCAAGGGGCAGCGTCATCCACTCACGGTCATGCTGGCCGCTCTTGCTGCAGCACTGTTGTGTTAGTTTGGAGGTGGCGAATCTTTGGCTCACTGATGTGGCTTTTACTGATTGAATTTTGGCGTGGCTTCGGAGGCACTCGAAAACCACCGAGTGCAAGCTGTTATCGAGAACAGATGAACGAGGTCTGGCTGCTCGAACCTGCCCAGAGCAACAGATCCGTGAGATTGACTTCAGAATCGATTGAAGCAAACACAGTCGATTGGCAGCACAACGGTACGGTGTTCGAAAACCTGCTGAATCGCCATAATGGGAGGGTAATCGGAGAGTTCTGAAGTAATCTGCGAGGTATCTTTGACGATCAAAGTCAATCCTTGTGCACCACAACACCTCAGCGAGTCAGCAATGACAAACCACGAAGATCCGACAAAGCCAGAGAGCGACGATATCACCACTGAAGAAGTCATACAGAATCTCGAATTCTGCTTATGGACGGCTGTCGTGTTAATCCCAATCCTCTACTACATCAACGGTGCATCAGTTTCCAACGATCAGTGGTACATGCGAGCAGGACTTGTCGCAGTTGCCTATGTTGGAGCACCGCTCATGACATGGATACGGCGAAAAAGATGTCGTGCGGCCGGAAATGCGGTTACTGAGGCTAATCATACTGCAGACAAATCCACTGGCTCTCATTCAACAGCAGTCGAAGAATGAAATCGGCACAAACCGGATTTGTTAAACTTCAGTGGTTGGTCCTAATTCTGATCTGTATGACGCCGCGTGTGATCGGGCTGGCGCTGAACACAGAAGCCAATGATGATCACATCGAAGTCGTAGAACGTTGGATCGCGACTGATTCATATCCTTCCGCGGATCACTGCTGGGAGTGTTTTCAACCACCAATCTATTACTCGATCGTCTACGGTGCCGCTGCACTGGTCGGAGCCGAAGATCGGCCCGAACTGATCAACGTCGCGCACAGCCTGAATGGCCTGCTGTCACTACTAATCCTCAGCCTTCTCTACCGGCAAATCGTTGGTTTCTCCCTGAGTGACGATTGGAAAATCCTGCTATTTCTGTTCTTTGGCCTGAACCCCAAACTGGTGGCGATTAACATCCAAGCGACCAATGATACGCTGGTAATAACCCTCGGCATGGTCTCTTACCATCTTCTTCAACAGTTCTGCCGGACCCTCTCGAAGCCCACAGCTGCGTTGCTCTGGTTTAGCCTGTTGGCGGCTGGTATGACCAAAGGTAACGGGCTCGTGCTTGTCGTTGTTTGTTCTGTGATCGCCACAGTCTCAATTGTTGCCCGCAGAAATCTGAGAACGGCTGAGAAGATTGCTGGGTGTTATCTCTTCCTGGTATTGCTCCCGGTAAGTGTCGGATATGCAGGAGGATACGTAGCACGTTACGAGCAATTCGCTGACCCGTTTCGGATCAACCAGGAAAAGGCCCCACCGCCAAACTTTGCTTACTACGACGGTTACGTGGGTAAGAGAATGGGAATTCGGTCGATTGTTGATGGCTATTTGACGTTTCGATTTCTGGACCTGCTGAAGCATCCCCATCTCGGAGCATCTGATTCGAAATACGAAGAGCACCGCACGTCTTTCTGGACTTTGCTCTATGCTCAGGCATTTCATTGTCAATATGAACAGTATCCGCCTTCGTGGAGATCAACGAGCCCGTTCGCAGAGATTGTTGCCAGGGCACTATACCTTGT
>CAYZYB010001270.1:0-2044 GCA_964481505.1 uncultured Planctomycetaceae bacterium
TGCAGAAACTCACGAACAGAGTAACACAATGAGCTGCGTCGCCTGTGTGTTTACGTCGTCCGAAGTCCTTCACGCTGCGCGGGCTGCGTAGGAGCCAACTCACCCGCGCCGATTCATTCGAGCGAACTGCAACATCCGTTGTCTTCGAACCTCCACAGCGTCCCATGCCGCGCGTGACAGTGACCCGCAGGTCGTATAAGCTGCGCACCGGCGGGATTAATCAGACCGATTGATTCCGCAAGAAGATGATGTTCGTCTTCACCGCCCACAAAGCGGAAAAGTTCAACGCACAATCTATGAGTCGGTATCCCTGCCGACACATAGATTGCAATTCGTTATGTTCATATACTCAACCTATTCGAGGTTTCTGCTAAATGTCTGATCGAATTATTTTCCGTACGGGCGAATCTCTGGTTGCCGGTGGGCCGCCGTTCACCGCCGCCGAACCTGAGGTGGTCATTGGAGAATTGGACGGACCGGTCGGTACGGCACTGGCAACTCTGACTGGCGATCAGTCGATGGGGCATTCCAAGGTGTTCGCTATTCTGAATACGGATATTCAGGTCAGGCCAGTCACGCTGTGTGTCAGCAAGGTGACGGTGAAGAATACGCGGTATACAAATATTCTGATGGGAACCGTGCAGGCCGCTATCGCCAACGGTGTGCTGGATGCAGTTCGTGCGGGAGATCTGCCCAAAGAAAAGGCAAATGACCTGGGCATTATTTGCAGCGTCTGGTTGAACCCAGGCGTGATCAAAGAAGACAACCTCGATCACAAAGCCCTGTTTGAGATTCACCGCAAAGCAATGGCGCAAGCGATTCACAAAGCTATGCACAACGAGCCTTCGGTTGACTGGCTGCTTGAGAATCAGGACAAGATTACGCACAAGTACTATCAGATGGGTCTGGATGGAAAAATCTAGCCGGACGCCAGTCTGTTTCTAATCGGTCCATCACCTTCGCACGAAGGCCTCGGAAAGCCATCGTGCGAGTTAGAAAAAAGCCAAACGGCACAACACCTTTGGCTCCTGGTCCATCAACCGACAGGAGACTCAGCGAGCCAACGGCGTTAGCCGCCACTCATTGTACTTACGTTTCGGTAGGTGGTCGCATCTATGTTTTCTGAAACGAATCGCACGCTTCCGTCGCCCAGCAAGAACTGAGCACCGCCATCATGCGAACTGATGAAGTTGCGAACACGATCGGAAGCATGTCCGCAGGCGTCGTTCGGAACGAAGTCGATCGACACATCCGCGGGGTCGCGGTTGAGTGGCGCTGTGACATCGTCTGCTGTCCCATCAATCCCGTCGGGACCAGGATTCTGGAGTGTAACGGCAAGGACAGATCCACGCCCACCATGTGTTCCGGCAGTGTCAATCCCATCAAAGTCTGCTGAGGACCAGACCTGGCCCACGAGTGTCCCCGGTCAGCCTCAGGGGGGTTGCCCGGTCAACAGCGACGATGTCATCGCTTCGCCCATTGCAAATGTGTTTGACAGACCGTCCGTTACATCGCGAGTTCGCACACGGCTATTGACGTCGAACATGCCGGTCATCGTTCTGTTTCGACACAACCACGCTCGTGTGCCCTTCGAGAAAACATAGTCTGTTGTTGGCAAATCGAATCCACCACTCTGCGGCAGTCCACCGATTGAACTGGGACACTGAAACGCCGGGACATACGTGGACGTCGCATCTTTGTTCGCGGGGGCACGCCACGAAAAATCGAAGTCGTATTTGTTGTAGACGGTCGTCTGTTCAAGCTGCGGCAACAGAAGGGTGAGGCCTGAATGCATCGCGTCCTGGAGATCGTCATCCGCGGCAATCAGACCGGGAGGAAACGTTGAGTGAGTATCATGGTAGTTGTGCAGTGCCAGGCCAAGCTGCTTCAGATTATTGCGACACTGCGTTCGCCGAGCGGCCTCGCGAGCCATTTGGACGGCAGGAAGCAGAAGGGCTATCAAAATTGCAATGATCGCAATGACCACCAGCAACTCAATAAGTGTGAAGCCGCGATGTTTCATGAGACAATCCCTCAATAAACT